>NZ_JAWJWL010000025.1:0-98758 GCF_034721475.1 Burkholderia alba
CCAGGTCGCCGACGTAGCGCTCGGCCTGTTCGAGTGACCACTGCTCGAACGTATAGGTCCAGATGTCCTCGAGATCGGCCTCGGCCAACGGCGTTAGCCTGACCGCCCGGGCCTTAGCCCGCATGCTTGGCACGCATGCGCGCGAGGAACCCCTGACCGTCGAAAGCCGCCGGCTCGCCGGAGGCCTCGCCGGCGCGGAGCGCTTCCTGCAGGGCCCGCAGCTCGGTTTCCTGGGTCTCGAGCAGGCGCAGGCCCGCCCGAACCACGTCGCTGGCCGAGCCGTAGCGGCCAGACGCGACCTGGGTGTCCACAAACTGGGTCAGATGATCCCCCAGAGAGATCGATGTATTCCGCGGCATCGCGCACCTCCTCATGATGCGTCGATCATATACCAAAATTTGGTATCGCTTGCGACGATGCCACCGACAGTACTCGCGATAAGCATGGTTATCAGATGGGAAAGTTTTGGTAAGACGTCCATCGAACGGCGGGTGCCGGGCAATAAAAACCCGGCCGGGGCCGGGTGGCATGAGCGAAATCCACGGTGTGAGCGGCTTCAACGTGACGGGCCGCTCAAATCTGCTTGAGCGGATGAGCCGACTAGGAAGCGCGCTCAAAAAGACAGACGTCGCCACGGCGAGCTCCCACAAACCCGTCATGACCGCGCCGGATCCGCCCAGACCTGCCCCGCCACAAGAACAGACTCCGCGTGTTGGCCCGGATCCGAAAGATGCCCGCCGGCCTCATTCGCCAAGGAACTCGCTCCGTCAACTGGCCACGGCGGCCCGCTGTTTAGTACCCCGCCTCCCGCAGGTGACGGATCGTCAGGATCGCCACACCGTCGTCATCAACACGGTACAACACCACGTAACCACTATCTCCGAAATCGATCAACCACTCACGGAATTCTGCATCCATCTCGTCCATCGGGCGGCCCAGCCGTGGCTGGTCGACCAGGACGTTCACGCCGGCGCGGATCGCCTTCACCGCACGCTGCGCTGCAGCTGCATCCTGAACCGCCAGAAATCGGTGTAGGCGCTGTACGGCCCGCTGCGCATGACGCGTCCAGATCAGCTTCAGTTGTGGCACTCAGGCGGCTCCACGTCGTCGCCCGCCCCAAGTTTTGCGAGATATGCGTCCATTTCTTGGTGCGTGACGTGCAACCCTGTGGTCTGGTAGTCCTGCCAGGCCTGCATCGCTTCTTGTTTGAACGACTCGCGTTTTTCTTCGCGCTCGACATACTGGGCAATCGCTTCCCGCATGATCCAGTGCGGCGTGCGGCGCCGCTGTTCAGCCAGGTACCGCACTCGGTCTTGCAGACCGGCATCGAGTTTGATCGAGGTAGCCATAACGGTGGATATCCAAAGGTATTACCTAGTATCAGATTACGCCCGCGCGGGAATTGGCACAAGTACCTCGCGGACAAGTACGCCGAAGGAGCGGTGACGACGCGGTGTACGGCACCGACAAGTCAGCGCACCCGATACAGATGACTGATGCGCAAATTGAGGCATGCTGGCAGAGACCTGTCGAACATCCTCCGTCCCATGCCACCCTACCTTGCCCATCTACCAACGCACACCATGCGACTGACTTGTCCGGTTTCTACGTAGAAATCACCTCGAGTACTTTCGGTCGCCGACCGATTTCTACGTAGAAACCGCTGTTTAATAGGGCTCGCGGGTCACGAAGCCCGGACTGATCTCCCCAATCTTGAGGCAGGCGGGCGCAGGCTGAGCCTACAGATCACGCACTATCGGAAGTTCATCCTGTGGGACGGCGACAAGAATTTTCATTTCGACGAGGCGCAGCAGGCGCGCCTCGCGAATTTGGTCAAGGCCACGCGCGAGCACCCGGATTTCGCTCCCTACGAAAAGGCTGCTCGGTTGACGTGGGGGGCTATCTAAGGTTGCTTCGCGGACGCTGTCACGGCCGGCCGTCTCGGCGCAATCGACGACGTGCATCGTTCGTCGCGTCGGCGGCTATTCCACAGGAGTACCAAGTTTCCGACAAGCCAAAATCATGGCAGTGTACGCATTGTTGGTCATCGGATCCCCCCACCGTTCTGGATTGTCATTCATATATTTTTCGACGATGGCCGCCATCTGCACGTTGGTCATTCCATGATTGACAGCGCAATCATGCAGCTTTACGGCATGCGGCAAATCCTTCATCGCGATAGCCGGCGCGTAGAAGATTCCATCGAAAACTCCTTCCAGATAGCGCTGCTTTTCCAGCGTGCTGAACTGTCGATACGCGTTCCCGTCAACGAATTCTCCGGGTAGGAAGATACGTGGGGGCATGTTCTGCGCTCCGCACGCCACCGATGCAGCTGTCAGGACGAGGCCGATGCCAAGATTTTTCATGGAGTCCTCTTCGATGCTATTGGAGTAGGACGCGAGTTCGTCATGCGCCGGTGTGACCGTATGCGGAGGCATTGGAATACGCGCGCTCGTCCGAGTCGAAATTCAGGCACGCGATCGGCAGGCCTTTCGCGCGCGGCGCCGTGAACTCGGTGCGCGTGCAGGTGCGCGGCGGCGGCAGCTCCAGCTGCTGGGAACGGTTTGCCACGGAATCGGGTTCCTCAAATATTGCCGATGCCCGGAACGGGCTGATCGTCGGGATACAGGATGGCGTCCGTGATCCGCCCGGCGACGCCATCGAGATCGGGGAACAGCACGCCGCGGTTAATGCCGGCCGTCTGCAGCTGGGCGCGGATCCGGCCGAATTCTTTGCCTGGAATGCGGATGTAGCGCAGACGGTCGCGAAATTCAGGGTTGGTGTCGAGCGCGAAGTACGTCGTGTCAGCCCATTCTGCTTCCCGCGATGCATCGTGAACCAACCATCCTGAGCAGCGATGCGGCGGGATACGTGACGCGGCTTGAGCAGGTGTGTTTGGCCAAGACTGAGAGGATTTTTTCTCTCCTCGAGCGAGATCAGATCGCCATGCGTGCCTGGCAACATCCAGACCGCGCCCGGTAACACACCGCCTCCGTCCGGTGCCTCGCACGAGCAGTTCTTGCACGGGCTCTCGACGGCGGGCTTTTTCACGGCGAACCAGAGGGCCGCCAACGCACTCCCCGACCAATCTAGCAAGCGGGTCGGCATGGCGTGGTGTTGTGCGATCGCGAACCAGTCAGCATCTGTCAGCTCCACCGTCGATTCCACATGAGGAAGGGCACGCTGCTTGAACTCGTTGAGCATGCGGTCCTCGGTGTTGGGCCGCCGACGTTTGCGGTACGGCGATCGTCCGATGGCTGGCACAAGCCGCCACGCCTCGACCTCCTGGCCGCGAAATAGTGGGAAATCGAGATTCATCACGGGGACGCCGGCGAGCCATTCGTCAACGAGCTGTAGAAAGCTGGCGAGGTCAGCAGCCTCGCCGACACATTGGGCTTCGCGTCAAGATCGGACGAGGGGCTCATCGGTGAATCCTTCGTTAGTGGGTCACGGTATAGCCCTGGGACTGCGTTGTCTACGGCGCGCGGACACACTACGTTGCCAGCGCGCACCGAGCCGGCCTAGCGGGGCTCCGGGTCAGCAGCTGGGGTGGGCGCACTCACCTGGTGACGATTCAGCAGAAAGTGCGCCGCAGCCACCGTCGCATGCTTCACGAAAACTGCGTAACCGGGGTCGAGCGGCGGCAGATGGCTCGACGTTCCATGCGCGGTGCCGAAGTGCGTACGCAGCGCGCCGATTCCGCCGCAGATCGAGCGGATACCGCTGAGCAGTTGCTCGACGTCGTCTTTCAGTTCGCGCTCGGCCGGCCAATCCAGACTATTCTGGCACGCCTTGACGAGCGGCCCCATCGATTTGTCGTCCGGCAACTCGATGCCGCGCTCACGCAGCACCTTCGCGCACACCGCCTCAAGAAATCGGCTGCAGCGCGTCTGCGGTGTCGTTGTGCGTCGCCTCGACCGCTTCTTACGAGAGCCGCCCCAAGTTTTCGTCACCGATGGCGGCGAGGTTCGCGCTCATCTCGGCATCGATCAGCGTCGATTCGGTTTCGATGATCCTCTTCACCGCCCCCAACGATCCGTCGATGCTGGCCTCCCTTGCGGCCAACTATTCTCCGATCCGTTTGAACAGCGAAGCCAAAACCACGTCATCCATCAGCCGTTCGCGCCACACCGGCTCGCATTCGGGGAGGTGCATGCTCCGCCACGGCCGCTCATCCTCGGCGACCTCGTGATGGTCGGCTTGGGTTAAGACTCTGTGGAAATCAACAGGCGTCAAACCGTTGTTCCAGTTCAGCAAGCGTCAAGCCGCCATCGCACGCGGTCGAGATGGCACGGGAAAATTCGTCTCCGACTGCTGCGGTGTTCGCCGCGAGGTAATGCAACATCGTGAGCCTGTTCTGGCACAGCGACTCGGGATCGTCGAGTTGATTCGGGAGGATTGTGTGCACCGTCATCGCGTTCGCCCGGCACCACGCGTCGAGCGCCGGGTACACGCGAAGCCCCTTTGCAGCGATCATCGCTTCGGATGATCACAAAACCAGATGCAGCTGCTCGCCGTAGTCCGTGCAAACCCAGAAGTCCGCAGCCCGACTCCCTCTCGCCTCCGGGGCGAGCAGCGGTCGCTCGCAATAGGTAACCACTTGTGGGCGGATTCCAGCCGCAGCCAGAGCTGAAGCGCGCTTCGCGCCAAACAACGTTAGCCTCCTGCCGACCTTGGGACCGAACACGTCGAATCGATGCGCGCCGTACGGACGCACGTCGGTGGCCGCCTTTCGGAAACGTGGTGAACGCATCGCGCGCTCCATGCAATCTATGCACACGTTTTACTACACGAAAGGTGGGAGTGACGGATAGGGAAACCGCTAGGGCTAGAAGGCGCGTTGGTGGATCCATCAAATACTACGAAACACGTACCAAACGATACGAATTGAATCCCAACTGATGTTGAACAGGAAGAGCGGCCTTTTCAGTAGGCTTTCCGGCACTAAAAACGCGCCTCATTCAAGAAGTTCGTGAAACATCAACACATGAAACGCGAAATGCCTTTTCGAAACAATCCGTTAGGCGAAGCGCCTCTTATTTTACGATGTTCCACGAGATTGCGATATCCAGGCCGTCGAGCGACTGAGATTTCCAACATTTCCTTCTCCACAACGAGATTTCCGACTCTTCTTTCCGAAATTGGAGAAGCGAATCTTGTTCATCTGAGGCCCGCCGACCACGTTCCACATGGATCGGCTCCGTCGAGCCGGTAGAAGTTTTACTTCATCGGACGCCAGCGATCGGTTCGGCGTCATCGCCCTACCCTCGCCCCGTCGTCGCCGGTCAGCGCGCGGGACTGTATCGAACAACACGGTTTTCGTATCCCTCTCGCAATCGCCCATGCCGATCGCCAACGACCCTGACGTGCTCGATGTCGAGTTTCGCGAACTGCCGGCCGCCCCGCGCCGAGCGACCACACCGGCAGCCCGGCGCAAGTCGCGTTCGCGCCAGGCGCGGCGCGAGGCAACCGCGCAGCGTCGGATCGGCCTGCAGCACCTCTCGTTCTTTCGTGGTTACCTGGAAGGACTGGATCTCGCCGAGCTGGCCGACCAGTACCTGGAGTTCGGGCGCGACGCCCGCAAAGCCGCCGCGACGCGCAGCTAGCTGGTGACCTCGTTCGTCGCAGCGGCCCGCAAGCGCCAGGACTTCGCGACCGCCCGCCTGCTCTCGATCCGGCCAGCAGCACTCGCCGCAACGGCGGCGGCCGACACCGCGGTGTCGGCCGCGCCATCGCTGGAGGACTTCGCCGCCACCCACGATCCGGACGGCTTCTATACCGAGAAGGGGCTGCTCGACCTGTTCGCCGCGCAACACGCCGGCGCGGACACCGACGCCGGCGCGACTTTGCGTCGACAGCAGCGCAACGCGCGCCTGCGCGCCCGGCAGATGGCCGCCCTCGAGGACCCGAAACCCGACCATCACGAGCTCGGCTGGTTCGACACTGCCGTCGCGCTGCGCCTGTCCGACGTCGGCCTCACGACGATCGGCAAGCTGGTCGAGACCATCAACGCGGTCGGTTACCGCTGGTATCGACGCGTCCCGCGCCTCGGCGAGGTCGGCGCACGGCGCATCACCGCCTGGCTCGCCCACTACGAGGATCTGGCCGGCCTGCGGCTGAGCGCCGGCGTGCTGATCCACCCGTCCGAGCGCACCCTGCCGCGCCCGACGCTCACGGCCGGCCCCGTCACCGCGATCGTGCCGCTCGAGCGATTTTTGCTGCCGCCCGAGCTCGACGGATTACACGGCACGCATCGGAATCTGGTCAAGAACAACAGCCGCGCCAACGACGACCGCGAGGCGATCGACTTCTGGCTCGCCGACTACGAGAACCCGAACACCCGGCAACGCTACCTCACCGAAGCCAAACGGCTGCTGTTGTGGGTGATCTTCGTGAAGCGCAAGGCGCTATCGAGCATCGACACCGGCGATGCGCGCGACTACATCAACGGTTTCCTGGTCGATCCGCAGCCAGCTGCCCAATGGGTGATGACCGGCACCGCGCCGCGCGATGCCCTCGGCTGGCGTCCGTTCCGCGGCCCGTTGTCGCTCAAGAGCCGTCAGGACGCGCTGTCCGCGCTCAAGAAATTCTTCAGCGAGCTGGTCGAGGCGCAGTATCTGGATCACAACGCTTTCGCGAAGGTTCGCGTGTTCAGCGGAACCACACTCGGTTCTGCCGGCAACGAGCGGCGCGTCGCCGCGAAGTCCCGCCTCCAGATCGAGCACGGCCTGACCACGGACGCTTGGCGCTTCGCCCTGGGCTTTGCATACAGCACCGGCCTGCGCCGAGCCGAGTTGTGCGGAGCCTTCACGGACGACGTGCAAGAGCGCTTCGTGCCGCTGGGGCCGGCCGTACTGGAGTTGATGGGTGACTATCTGGAATCTCGAGAGCTACCGCGCGATCCACTCGCCTGTCCGGCCGCGACGCCGCTGATACCGGCACTGCTGTCCAACGTGGAGGTCAGCCAGATTCGGCGAAACGCGAAAACGAGCGGCACCGACACGGCGCCCGAACTCGCGGAGCGCGCACGTCGAACCGGGCCCATACATCCGGTGCAGCTCTATAAGGCGATCAAACAGTTTTTCGGTACAGCGGCCATCGCGGCGCTTCGCGAGGACTCGCCCCATGCGCGCGCCTTCAGCGCAGCCAGTCCGCACTGGCTGCGCCATACGTTTGTGTCGCATGCGCTCATCAATGGGATGAGCCTCGAGAGCGCACGGAATTTGGCAGGGCACGACTCGCTCGACACAACTTCGATCTATGCCACGGCGGAACTCGGCCGGCAGTACCGGAAGGCAGAGACCTTCCTCCGGCTGACTTCAACCCAACGGACGTGATCTAGATGGGCCGTGGCAATTGCCCCCTAGGCGCGATCGACGCTGATTGCGGGCGTCATTTCCGCAGGGAAACTGCCGTGCATCAGAGCACTCGTGGTGGTCGAGCTACGTAGCCGCTCAAAGGTGCCGAGGCAGGGGTTGGACAAGCTACTCCCAGATTAAGTCCGGGATACTTTTCTCGATGCCGTCAAACTCCCAGATAATCTACGACTTCAGCCTCGGTGGCTGGGTATCTCCCAGATAATCTCGGACTTCGGCACATCCGCCTGCGCATCGCACTATGCGGTGGGCGGCGAAAACTCAGTATATAAGGCTGCTGGCGTCGGGGGCTTCGCTAGACAGCTGCTGCAACACCACCGCACTCGTGTCCCAAGTTGGGACAAACAGGACAGGATGTGGCGCCAAAGTCATACTGTCCCAACTTGGGACAGCGGGGGACCGTTCGGCATCGCCCGATACGCCAGAACAAAAAAAGCCCGCATCTCGCGGGCTCATGACACCGGGGCTTACCCCGTAGTACCGAATAGCTCGGCAAGTAGGCTTCGGATCCGCTCCTCCTGCTGAGCGTCCAACATCCCTGGCCTGATCTTTACCGTGAAGCCGCTCGAATCCTTGGTAATCGACCCAGCCTGATTCTTGCCCGCGAAAATCTTTTCGATACTACGATCGCGAACCGATGCGGGTTTGCCACCGCTCTCTACGGTCAATTTGATGTTCCGACCGAATCTCGTCTGGTCCAATTCACCAGAGACGACATCAGGCCAGTGGGTCTTGGCCGCATCAACAGCGATCTCGCCATGCTTCTTTAAGACAGATACGACGGCCTCCGCAGCCGTCGCGCCAAGAAGGCTAGGCTGCAGGTCGAGGTCCTTGATGATGAAGTCTGGAAGATCCGCAAACGACAAGAGGCGATACAGATCCGATCGTGCCATACCAAGCGCGGAAGCCATCTGGCTTCGATTCGGAAACTCTTTCTCCGTCTGTCGAATCGACAACGAGATCTCGTAGTCACTCAGGCCATCTCGAACGATATTCTCGGCCAACGCCAGCATGGCCATGTCTTGATCTGAAATCTCGACCTGGACGACCCGAATCGACTCCTTCCCAATGAGTCGGTGAGCACGCCATCGCCGTTCACCAGCAACGATCTCGTATCCATCCGAAACAGGACGGACAACGATCGGTTGAATAAGTCCGCTCGCACGAATGCTAGAGGCAAGCTCATTCAATTTTCCTTCGTTGAAAACTCGACGAGGTTGCCATGGGTTCGGGCGAATGTCTGCAACTGGTACCTCGGCAGTCGCGGCGCCGGCCGCAGCCTTCTCCAACTCAGCAATTCGCTCTTGCGCGTTGGCGAGCGCGCTTGCCATTCCTGGCCCAGTCCGTGGAGCCGTTGGCTTCCGGTCCGGATCCAGGTCAATGTCTTTTGCGGAACGCAGCTCCGCAGTCTTGGCCATCATTTTTTCGCGGATGCTGCTCATTTCCTCTTCCTCCATTCCTCCACGTACGAATCATCAATCCAACGGCAGTAGTCCATCAACGGCTGCCGAACTCTCGCAACCGTCTTCGCCACGCTGTCCGAGCGACTAAGATCGAACACTGTAGAGAACGCGAGCGCCCCATTAGACATTACCGAACTGGCAGGAATCTCTGTCGTGTGCAACCAGTCACCGTACGCACGCTGTGCCCAAGACCGTACAACTGGAGCGGATGAGGTGACACCGTAGTCGACCTTCGAGAGCACAACCGAGATGAAGTCATATGTCTTCTCAACCTCATGCGCGGCAAAGCCTTGTGCAACGTCCGCGAACAGCGACCAGAAGGACACTGACGAAATAAAGTCGAGGCTCTCCGGAACGAGAGGCATCACCATGGAGTCCGCCGCCATTAACCCATTCAAGGTCATGTACGACAGCGACGGAGCCGTATCGAGCACGATGTAGTCGTAGTGCTTCCGGAGAGGCTCTAGGCCTTGCCGAAGAACTGACCAGAACTGATAGTTCGCCTTTGTCTTTTGCATCGCCGGAAGGAAGTACTCCGCGTGATGCAGAAAGTTATGCGCCGGAATGAGATCAATACCATCCCAATAGGTCGACTGGATAACGGCTCCGAGACCACCCTCGACGTTCTGGTCGAAGATGTACGGAAGAACGGTATCGTCTTCAGAGACATCCTTTTCGGCATAAAGGCCGCAGAGTTCCGAAAGGGAGGCCTGAGGATCCAGATCGATCACAAGCACCTTGCGACCACGAAGACTCAAACCTTGTGCAATGCACATAGTCATCGTCGTCTTGGTCGACCCGCCCTTAAAGTTCGCAATGGTCAAGACTTTCCCTTCATGATCCCGAGTTCCGGTTACGAGGGGCGTCTGATAGATGTCCGATACCTGTTGGACCCAAGTTCGAACTTCGGCGAGAGAGAAGAGTCTGGTACGTCCCGTCCCATTTGCAATGCCCGGCGGCAAGGTTCCGCCTTCCTTCGACGCTTCATAGTGGACCTTTGCGCGATCGATACCGCAAAGATCCGCTAGTTCCGAAGTTGTGAAGACCGGTGCGGTTTTCCGCGGCCGCGGTGCAAGAATTTGATCCCGCAGCTCATTGGTCATTACGGCCAATCGATCGGCAAACTCGCCGAGCCTTGGGAGATTCACACGGCGGTCAATTTCAGGCAGCTCACTCAATTTCATTGTGTCTAGAACCTCCGCGATAATCGGCAAGAGAGTGTTTCTACGGTTTTGATGGTGATTCGCACAAAACCGTAGAATACGCGGTGCCTCTAGCAATAGCCAGTGAATTTGTGCCTGAGTACGACAAAAAGGCTGAACCTACGGCAGCCGCGCAACACAAGGAATCTGTGCTGGCGCCCATCCGGCGGTCCTCCCGACCTCCAACCGCAGCAGGGTGTAAGGCTCCAATCGATCCATCGACCATCGTTTGATTGCACAAAACACCTCACCTTTGGAAAGAGGCCATGGGGCGAGATCGCAATGTTTTGCAAGAGCTACACAAAACACCTCACCTTTCGGACCATAGATCCGAGGTCGTTCTACAGTCAATTCGGCAGAAATTGCGCTCCGCATGAGCCTGGATGCCTAATTTTCCATCCATAGCAAAGGCTATTATGTAGATTTGTCCCTGATTTTTCGTTCGCGCCTGCAGCACCAGTGGTCTGTTTTTATCTAAAACATAAACCAACTCACAAACCACAGGCACAGCGGAATCGTTTGAAAACAATGCTTTAACCATCGAAAGGTGAGGCGAAATGTGCTGACGGTGCTGTGAATTGCTCCAAAAGGTGTGATTTTTCCCCCGGGAAGGTGAGGTAAAACAGCGCCCAAGGTGAGGTGTTTGGGCGGAAGGGTGAGGTGATTTGGTACTTGAGGTGAGAAGGTTTGTGGTCGGGTGATCGCCAAGGTGAGGTAGTCTGTGTTGACAGGTCACTATAGCGCGCATATTCTACCGGCCATATGCACAAACGACATGGAGTGGTGACCGAATGGCCGAGGCTGGGCAACTTGCGACGTCGAGGCAACTCGCGTTGGCGCTATTCGAAGATGCCACTGCCGAAGGACTAGCGGTTGATGCCGCCCGCTCCGATGTTGGATTCGCGCGAAAGAATATTCTCATTCGGATCGTGGACCTTGGAGTTGCGGCGCGGCGGTTGATCGATGCTGCGTACTTCATCGTCGCACAGGAAGATCGTGTTCACGACCTGTATGACGTCGAACTCGATTACTTCAAATGGCTGATGCGGTATTCAAGTCGGAACAATGCGCATTTGGAGCAGGTCATCACCGAGGCCCAAAAGGCACTGATTCAAGCCACTACCGCGCCGACACCGGATGGTGACAAGCCGTTTGGATCAGTGCAGCTGATCGGGCGAGTTTCGTTCCAAGGTGGGCGTTTCCAGTTTCGCATTCCCACTGACCTGATCTCAATCATCCGGGGCCCCGGCAAGTCCCATTGGTTGAGCTTGCGGATCACATCGATTTTCACTCTTAGCTACGCGCGGGTCATGTATGACCATCTGCTTCCATTTGCTGACGACGGGAGCACGGACTGGCTCACTCTCGACGAACTTCGAGGCTGGCAAGGGGAGATGGGCGCTAACGCGCTAGTTTTCAAATACTTCAAGCGGGATTGGCTTGAGCCCGCCGTCAAACAGATTAACGAGCTTTCCGACATTACATTGGAGTACGAAACAAGGAACGAACCGGGGTCACGCAAGATTGGGAGACTGCGATTTCGGATCTCTCGGAAGGACGTCGCTGAGCGGGTTCTCCACACATATGAGGAAGCCCAAGAGATCTATCGCGTCTTGAAGCAAGAGTTCGGCCTGTCAAGTGACCAGCTGAACCAGATTGGTGCCAATCGCGGCACATATACTGACGATCGGCTCCATTTAGCGATCGAGCGAACCCGGTTTAGCCTGAAACTCGGAAAGGTATCAAAGAGCCCTGCAGGTTTCTTCATGAAGGCGTTGAAGGAGGGGTGGGTCGTATCGGACGCCGAGCGGGAAATGGTTACTGTTCAACAGACGCTCGCCCTGGCTGAGCAGCGCGAGCAAGACGATAGGGCCAAGACCCAATCCATTGCGGCGCTTCAAACGGCTGCTCAGGAATCGAGCGCTCAAGACCGTATGCGAGAAGAGGCGCGCTCTGGCCGCGCGCAGTACGATGCCGCCGAGCAGAGGCAGAAAGATGAATGGCTTCGCACATACCTCTCGTCATCGGGCGGAAAGATCATGCTGCGTCGCTTGAAATTGAATCCTGACGACGTTGATGAGGCAACGGTACTCGGAGATGTCGACCTCGTTGGGGATTTCGCGCGGTTCGTTTTCAACAAAACGAAGTCGAAAGCAAAAGGCCCGGGGCCACGAGCGCGAGCCGGATAGCGAGCTGCTTGCGACTGTACCTATACCTCCAGGCGGTATTGGATGCCGGCCCGATAGGCGATTCGAACCACCGTCAGAATTTTACAGTTCCCAACAATGAACAGTCCAGCCTCCAGTAGGCGCGTCGGAGCAAGTTGGGAAACGAAGGTCTTCGCTCGGGCGTCCAGCGCATCCCGGCCGTCTCTATCTGACAGCGGCTCAATACGCTTAAGGTCTGCCGGCAGGACTTTGGCAAGAGTCAGGACGCATCCCATCACATACGCCGGCAGAGACGCGAACGCCACCGCCACCGCCAGCTTTGCCTCTTCGATCGACAACTCGCTATTTTTAGCGATGGATGCGAGCGAAGGCGCACACCCCATCGATAGCGCGCGCAATTTCAGTTCCGATAGCAACGAAGCAAAGTGAATCGCGCTTCGCTCTGTATTGCGCTACTCGCTCGGTCAGTTTCCGCGAGGAGAACTTAGCCGATCCTCTGTATGCGTCGATAGTATGCCGTACTGTCGGCTCGGGTACCCCGATCTCGCCCGCAATCTCAGCGCTCGACTGCCAAACCTCTTCCGCAACGACCTGGCAGAATATTTCCCCGACGAGCATGGCTGGTTGCTTCGATCGTACAGCCATTGTGTACCTGCTGAGGTACCGGATTCTGTCGTCGAGCCGCTTCGAAATAGAAAAGGTTGGAATCATTTGGCGCGCAGGATGGCATTGATGAGCTCGGCGATGTCCGGAGCTTCGCGAAGTACGGAGGGCGGCCTGTCGGACTCGACGACGAGGTGCCTCCTGTTTGCTGATACCGACACCGTGACCTCGTCCGGTCGTGGCGGGGCGCCGGTTAGCAACGCGTGTTCGATCTCCTTGATGGACAAACCACGCGGTTGTTTGCTGGCACGTTCAGCGACGATCGTGTCTCCCAATTGCCCGGAAAGGAAATCAAAGCTGTCTGCTACCGAAAACGTAATCCGCGCTTCGCCGCCGGCAGCATCGATGAGAGCTTTCGGAAGCCGAGCAGCAGTCATGGACCGGGATACGTTCGATGCGGACACTGTGAGATCTGCCGCCATCGTCGCTTGGCTCGACCAGAGACCCTGCTGGAGCATCGCGGTGTAAAACTGGCCTAGGCGCAATATCGAGGCTCCGTTGGCGCGCAATCGACTCTATGTGTCGAAATGGCCGTTCTCCTGTCCGGCTCGTTGTGAGCCGAAAAATCGTGTGTCATGGCGTGTGTGCTGATTGATGCGAAATTCAGGATGAATCTGGATAATATTCAGGAAAATTTCAAATATTATTGCAAATTCCGAAATAATACCCTCAACCGGTTGAGGGGTGGGAGCGACGTCGCCGCCCTTTCGAAATCCTCGGTCGAAGCGGCATAAGCATGTGTTTTTAAAGGGGGTATTTCCTCCGTTGTGATCGATCGCCGCGCTGCGGGAAGGGCAAAAGGCGCACGCAATTTTTGCAAACTGAGCGCGTGAAGGAACGTAAAACGGTACCCCACAAATGCATTGGCGTTCCTGGCAAAAGCTCACGATTTTCATAGGGCTTTTTGCCGAATGCCCGTCAACCGGTTGAGCGCTCCCGCCGTTCGACGCGGCGCGATCCCGTGTCGCGAAAAGGTCCCCGAAATGACGGCTCTTTTCCCACGTGCCGTTGTCGCCTCGGCTGTTCCAATTGATCCGTCCCAATTGGAACTCCGTGATGCGACTCCCCAGACTCTTTCCCCGTAGCAAGAAGCAGGTCGCCCTGTCGCCGGCGCCCGGCCACTACTCGAACGAAGATCCCGAAAAGATTATCTTCGATCAGGGGACGCGTCTGCGGATCGAAGCCAATCACTGGAAGACTTTCTGTTTCGTCCTCGCCATCATCGCCGGCGGTGCGGTGTACACCCGGCGGCCGCCGCCGTCGGTCGTGAAGGCCTATGGCGTTTCGTCGGATGCCGGCGGCAATCCATTGGTCAGGCAGCTGGCCGCGTTTAACCCCGACGACCAGGCGAAACGTACGGCGATCAAACAGGACGTTGAGCACTGGTTCACGATCGAGCCGGTGCTCACCGACGATATCCGCACCTCCCGCCTCGCCAAGAACATCAACGCCGTCAAAGCCAAGATGGTTGGCAACGCGAAGAACCAGTTCGCGGCGTGGATCAGCGACGACAAGCCGTTCGACCAGATCACGACCAATCCGAAGCTGGTCCGCGAACCGAAGGTGACCAACGTCTCGCTGCTGGAGGATTCGACGGTCGTCGTCGAATTCACGACCTCGACCCGGCAATCGCCCACTGACAAGCCTGTCGACGTCCGCTTCGCGCTGACGATGCGCTACCAGATCATTCCTCCGACCGCGGAAGACGTACTGGGCACGAATCCGTACGGCCTCTACTACCCGTTCTTCACTCTGCAAAAAACCGGCGCATGAAACGACTACGTTCCTTCCTGACCTGGGGCACGCTCGCGTTGATCGCAGCGTCGGCCAATGCGTTCGCTGCAAAGAATGCCGCGAGTCCTGTGTCGCCAATTCCCGGTTTCGATGTCGGCAGCATCATCGGCGACGCGATGAGCCCGGTGAACCCATACAACTCCGGCGCTGATCCCATCACCATGCCGGGCGACGCGCGCATGGCTGTGTTCCCCTACAGCCGCGACCAGATCTACCGCGTGATGACGGCACCGCTGAAGCTCACGACGATCGAGCTGGAGCGTGGCGAGAGCCTGATAAGCGAGCCGGCGATGGGCGACTCGGTGCAGTGGGTCATCGATACGGACGGCGCAAATCACGTGTACGTCAAGCCGACAAAGCCCGGCCTCGTCAACACGCTGCACCTGAGCACGAACAAGCGCGAGTACGAGCTGACGCTTGTGTCGTCGCCGCTCGGCGGATTGTTCTATCAGAACGTCCGCTTCAATTATCCGAATTCGCTGATGGTGAAAGTACGCACGCTCGGGAATGCCGCCGGCGACGATCGCGATGCCGACCACGCTGGTCAATCGGATTCCGGCCCGATCGGCGTGCCGCCGGAGAAGCTGAACTTCGAATACACCGTTTCCGGCACGAACTCGCTCAAACCGGAGACGGTCTTCGACGATGGCACGTTCATCTGGATCCGGATGCCGCCGCGTACGCCGTTTGCCGTCCCGACCATCAAGGATGGCGGCGACATCGTCAGCCCGAACTTCATCCGCCGTGGGCCGTACATCGTCATCCAGCGACTGGCGGACGAAATGACGCTCACGCGACCGGGCGAAGAGGTCACGATCACTCGCGGCCGTCGCGGTCTGTTCGGCTTCTGAGGTCGTTATGGCAAAGCAGATCGATCCGAGCAGCCCGGAAGAGAAAGCCTTGTTCAAGGGAAAGGTGCCGCGCAACGTCATGATTGCCATCGGCGCGATTGCTGCCCTTGGTATCGGCTCGCTGGGCTTCTACACGCAGACCGTTCAAGCAAACAAGGCGGAGGCAGAAGCGCTGAAGGCCAAGCGTGAACGTGCGGCCGAAGCAGTCGACAAAAGCAACGCTGACAAAGCCGACGTCGACAAGATCATCGAGCAGCAACAGGCCGAAGCCCGACGGCGCGCTGCAGAAGCTGCAGCCGCCGCAAGCGCCGCTGCGGCCGCGAATGCGAAGAAGCCGACCCTGTCGGCAGACGCGGTCCTGCCGAGTGCAAGCACCGGCGAGCTCAAGGCGGCGAACGACCAGGACACGATCTACGTCTCGCCGATCTTCCGCCCGGGCGTCAAGGTCAAGGACGCGCAGCCGCAGCAGCCGCAACTACCGAACGGCATGATCTCGCCGCAACAGATGCTGCTCCAGCAGGCGGCCGCTCAAGACGCTGCCATGAAAGAGGCGACGGCGCAGGCTGCACTCGCATCACGCGGTGGGTCGACGGCAGGACCAATGACGACGCAACAACGCGACAACGCGTTCATGCACGACGTCGCGCAGCTGAGCGACGGCGACAAGGACTTTGCGCGGACCGGCTTTGTCGGCCAATCGCACGGCTGCACGCTGTCGCCGCCGGCGAAGATTCCGGTTTTCTCGAACGAAGCGCTCAATTCAGATCGCCCGGGTACCGCGTCGCTGATCGTCGAAAGCGATGTGTACGCGAACAACGGTGATGGGCGTTGCCTCGTGATTCCGTGGGGCACCACCATCGTCGCGCCGTACAGCTCGGATATCCAACCGGGGCAGGAGTCCATTCTCGTCGCCGGCGCGGAGATGCGCCTGCCGAACGGCAAGCACGTCCCGCTGTACGGCGCACAAGGTGCTGACGGCGATGGCACGGCCGGCTTCAGTGGCGACGTGAACAACCACTTCCTGAAGATCTACTCGACCTCGTTCCTGACGGCGATTCTGGTTCGCGCCTTCAGCAATAGCGATCAGAGTACGACGACGGGCCCGCTTGGTGTCACCCAAGTAGGTAGCACGGGTGGGCAAATCGCGGCGCAAACCACGCAGTCGGTGCTCGACCGCTACAAAAACATCCCGCCGACGATCAAGTCGAAGCCGGGCGAACGGCACTTCATGATGAAGATCAATCGCGACATGGTGCTCGAACCGTATCGGGGGCCGCGATGATCAAGCGTATGGCTTTCGCGGCTGCAGTGGCATTGGCGAGTGCATACGCGCATTCGACGGTGATCGCGCAGGTGATCAGCCCGGTGAGCGTCGTCATTCAGGATGGCGCGGTGCGCCGCGTCGCGATGCTGCCGGGCAAGCCGGTCTATTACTGCGGCCTCGACGCGTTCGTCGAATGGGCGTCACCGCTGATCGGCCAGCCCGTGCGCAGCTCGAGCGAGGCGGGAATCACGGTCGCGATCGATGGGCGCGACGTCGCCCTGGACGACCTGTTTATCGACCGCGGTTGGCTCCAACCGCTCGTACTGGATGACGGCGCGCAGGCGGCGCTCGCCGAGCGTCGAGGTGGATGGGCGTGCTCGCGCGCGGTTGTCCCGTTCGAGCTGCTGCATACCAACGTCGATCCCAAAATCCTCGCCGGCATCGCGCTGAATGAATCGAACTACCGCGGCCGTGCGTGGCCATGGACGCTGAACGTTGCGGGTCAGGGCTTCTTCTTCAAGTCGCGCGAGGAAGCCTACAGGGCGATCGAGACGCTGCTCGCTGGCGGTCGGCTGGATTTCGACGTTGGCCTCATGCAGGTGAATTGGCGGTATCACGGCAAGCGTTTCGCGTCGGCGTGGGACGCACTCGCGCCCGCCACCAATGTCGCGGTCGCCGAGGCGATTCTGACCGAGAACTTTGCGCGGACCGACTCGGTGGCGAAGGCGGTCGCCTATTACCACAGCGCGAATCCAAACCCCGGTCGCTCGTACCTTGCGCGGTTCGTTCGACACCTTTCCCTGATCGAGGCAGGCCTGTGAAGCACACGACCAAGTTTCTCGCGTGCGCCGCGTCGGCGATCGTGTGCGCGGCCGCATCGGCGGCGAACACCGATCCGTTCGACTTCGACTACGACATCCTCGGAGGCATCTCCGAGCGGCCGGCGCTGATCTTCAACGACGGGGCGAAGACCTATATCCAGCCGCGCGCGGGGCAGGTCATCGTCGCCGAAGGTGGGCATACCGAAGGCCCGTACGTCGTCGTCGAAGGCACGCCGGCGTCGATCACGTACAAGGTCGGCGCCCATTCGGCCACGGCTCGATGGAAGAAGGCGAACACGTTCATCGGCGGCACCGGCGCACTGGCTGCGATGAAGGACGATCAACCGGCCGGATTCGATGGATTCACGAACCGTTTGGTGCTGATCGGCACGCGCTCCGCACTTGCGCCGGTTCGCGCGCTTCATGCGTCGATGCCGGTCGGTAACGTGGTCAAGTCGCTCGTTCCGCAGGGGTGGACGGGGTCCGCACAGAAGGATGTCGACCTGACGACCTCGGAGCTGTTCGCGACACGCGACGGCGAGAACTGGATGCAGGCGCTGGATCGCTTGATGGCGCAAACCGGGCTGTACGCGGATGTCGATTTCGGTGGGCGTCACGTGCGGCTGCATCGCGATGCGCCGAAGTCGGCTGCGTTGAACTATGCGTCGTCCGGCGGTGATGCCGACGAAGCAGGCCTGAATCGCGTCGTCGCGCGTGTGACGGCTGAACCGCCACCGGTGTCCCGGCTGGCCGAGCGCTTTGGTGCGCAGGCGATCCGTGATGGCGACGACACGCATATGCAGATCCGCTTCACGGCGAAACCGGCGAAGACCGTCGCGTTCAAGACGCCGGACGGGAAGCCGTTGCGCACCAGCTGGGATGAGGTCAAGAGCGTGATGACGATCGACCGCGCAGAACGTTTCATCGTGGCCGACGCGACAAACCGCGTCGAGGTATCGCGCGACGCGAAGACGGTCTACGACTTCGATCAGCCGAACGCGGCAAAGCTCGAAGCCGTGTTCGATCGCGAGGGCCGCACGTACTTCAAGTTCGCGGAATCGGTTGTGCGGGTCGGCGTGACGGATGCGCGGAACCTGGGTATCGGCGAGCAGAAAGGCCGCTACTTCATGTTCGAGGGAACCTCCGACCTGTTCACCGTGACCGCCGACGGCAACACGATCCACGTCAAGCGTCGCAAGGAAGTCACCTATCGCGAAACGCCGGACGCGACGCTGCAAGCGAGCGGAGGGCCGACGTCGTGAAGCACATCGTATCGATCGTCGCCGCCTTGATGTCGGTCACCGTGTTACCTGCCCGCGCTGACTGTCTTGACGACGCGGCCGCATTTCACCGCGTCAATCCGCGGCTGCTGCGCGTCATTGCGCAACACGAGTCGGGTATGCGGCCCAATGCCGTGAACCGGAACACGAACGGCAGCGAAGACATCGGGCTCATGCAGATCAACACGTCGTGGCTCCCGACGCTGTCGCGCTACGGCATCCGTCGCGAGCACCTCTTCAACGGCTGCGTGAGCGCGTATGTCGGGGCGTGGATTCTTGCCTCGAACGTGCGCCGTTTCGGGCCGAACTGGAAGGCAGTCGGTGCCTATAACGCGGTGACGCCGTCCAAGCAGCTCGTCTACGCCAGCGCGATCTATCGCCGCTTTATGCAACAGGGTCGGTAACCATGCAGAAGACACATTCGAATCAGGCGCGAGCACGCGCGATCGTAGCGGTAGCGCTGGCCGCCCTGAGCGCCGCGGCGACTGCGGCACCCCAAGCGGTAACGAGCTCGATTGATGCGGACGGCTGGCAGGTACTTGCCTCGGTACCGAAAGCGGCACCGGTATCGGCACCGGCAGCGGCCGACATCACGAAGCGGGAGCAGTCGCTGCAACCGCCGGTGAGCACCAGCGCGCCCGCGCTGTCGACCGACGTCGCGGCTGTCGAGTTGCCGGGCGCCGGTGCATCAGCTGCGAGCGGAACGCTGACGTTCTCGGTGACGCCGGCAGACGTGAATTTGCGCGACGCCCTCGACCGTTGGCTGCAGCAGCAGGGCTGGCAACTCGCGTGGAAGATCGACGACGACCTGCCGCTTGAATTCAACGCGTCTTTCACTGGCGACTTCACATCCGTCCTGCAGCAAGTGATGAAGGCGACGAACCACATGCGCACGCCGACGCGCGCGTGCCGCCACTCGAACAACGTCATCCGCGTGATCGCACGCGCGGGCAACTGCCAGGACTGAGAACCATGCGCGTTCACCTTTTGAAATCCACGGTCGCGATCGCAGCCGCTCTGATGGCCGCCGGTTGCGCCGTGACGCAGCAGGACGTCAACGACAGCTACGACGCGGCACACCGCACGATCTCCAACGCGCTTGGCAAGGGTCCGGCGCCGATGGCGCTCGTCGAGGATGTGCCGACCGCGTTCCTGGGGGACCGGCTGGTTCCGCTTGCCTACGAGGCGACGCTGCCGGCCGTGTTCCGCGACAAGACGGTCACGCTTCCGGCGAACCTCGGCATCAAGCAGATCGCCACGCTGATTTCGACCGCGACGGGCTATCCAGTTCACCTGAGCCCGGATGTGTTCGTGCCGCGCGACTCGCTGGTGCCCGGCCAAACGGAGTCGAAGGGGCAGAACAACGCCGCGCGAACCGAAGAGCCGATCTACCGGCAGGCGTTCACGGGCCGGTCCGGTACGTACATGAAGAACATGACGACCGACCTGGGCCTCGACTGGTCGTTCGACGGCAGCACGATCAACGTCAGTCGCTTCGTCACGCGCATGTACCAGATCGCTGCGATCCCGGGCAAGGTGTCGATCAAATCGACGATGAGCAAGGGCATGGACACGTCGACCGGCAATCAGTCGGGTAGCGGCGGTGGCGGTAGCTCCGGCGGCAACACGGGTTCGTTCTCGGCGCAGACATCGACGGGGCGCGAAGGCGAATTCGATCAGATCGCGGCGATCACGGCAGAAATCGAGAAGCTGAAGTCGCCGATGGGCCGGGTGAGCGTGAACCCGCAGAGCCGACTCGTGATGGTGTACGACACCAAGGAAGCGGCGGACAACATCGGGAAGCTGCTGAAGCACGAAAACGCGATCTCGACGCGTCAGGTGGCCATCACGGTCCGCACGATCCAGATCGCGCTGAACCGGGGCAGCCAGGCAGGCATGAACGCGGACGTTGTGTTCAATGCGATGCATGCCGGCCTCGCGCGCTACGCGATCAGCTTTGCCTCGCCGACGTCGCTTGCTACGGGCGGCGGCTCGGTCGGTGTGTCGGTGTTGCGCCCGGACGCGCCGTTCTCCGGCACGAACGCAGTCGTGAATGCGCTGAACCAGTACGGTCGCACGGTGCAGGACAACACGATGACAAAGATGACGCTCAACGGCCTGCCGGTCTCGGTGGCGTCGTTTAAGAGCGACGACTACTTGCGCTCGACCACGCCGTCGTCCGGCTCGCTGACGGCGACGTCCGGCGGTGTGCCGGGCCTGACGCCGGGCACCATCACGACTGGCGATTTCGTGAACGTCCTGCCCGCGGTCAACGATCACAACCAGATCGTCCTCGCGTACTGGGCGGACAGCTCGAAACTCAACGGCCCGTTCACCAGCGTGGGCGCCGGGTCCGGTCAGACCCAGCAGCAGATCCAGCTCGCGCACACGATCGGCACGAAGGACGACCAGATGATCGCACTGTCGGATGGGCAGACCATCGTGCTGTATGGCGCGATCACGGATCAGGCCGACAGCACGACGAATACCGGCATCGCCGGCATCACGGGTAGCTGGAACAAGGCGAAGACGTTCCAGATCATCATGCTGAAGGCGACGGTCGTCCCGTCGATGTGATCATGATGCACATCACGGAACCCCTGCCGACCGACAAGCGCGCACGCCTTGTGTTCGGCATCGATTGGCGGGCCTACCCGGCAAAGGGCGGGAAGGCCGAGCGCCGGCGCTATGCCGATGCCTTCGGCGCGACGCATTACGTCGAGTTCAAGGTCGGCACCGACCTGATCGGCGGCTTTGCGATGCCGGATGCACCGGAAGTGAAAGGCGCCCGCCTGTACTCGGGCGCGGCGCGCGTCGCCCTTCACGAGCGCATCAAGAGCCTGCCCGCCGCGTTGGTCCTGCTGCAGGACGGACCGCGCATCTACCTGGTGTTCGTGGTGCGCGGCGCGGTGCGCAACGACGAAGTGCTGTCCCCCGAGGCGGCGCAATCGCGGCGTTTGGAGATCGAGCAGGAATGCCAGAGGGGCAATCTGAAGCTCGACACGCTTGGTACGGGCGATCGGATCGGCGACGTCGACGAACCGTTTCAGGCGAGCGAGCTGCTCGCGAACGGCAAGGTCGGTCGCATCACGAAGCTCCCGATGTCGGTGCCGACCCTGGTTCCGGTCATCGCGATCGTGGTCGGCGCGTTGTTCGGCGTTCCCAAGCTGATGGAGGTGCTGTCCCCGCCTCCGCCGCCTCCTCGTGCTCCAACGTTCGCTGAACAGTATGCGACGGCCGTTCAAGAGGCGTTCGCGCGCGTGCAACCGCGAGCATCTGACCTCGCGCCTGCATTGCTCGCGGCCGTTGGCGGTAAGGAAACGGTCATCAAGGGTTGGTTGTTCCAGGAGGCGAACTGTCCGTCGTCTGGGTTCTGCACGATGAAATTCCGTCGGAACGGGGGGACCTTCGCTGGGTTCGCGCTGGCAGCGACTGCGGACATGCGCCCGGTGACTTTCGCGCGTGACGGTCTATCGCTCGAGTGGCGAGGCCCGGCTGTTCCTAAGGTCGCGTCCCTGAAGGAAAGCGAGTCGACGAGTTGGCCGACTTTGCAGGCGTTCATCGACATGCTCCAGACGCCACCGCAACGCATGTCGGCCAAGGTCCTGGAGCTTCGAGCCTACGGCTACGTGGTCACGCTCGATGAACCGCGGTCGCTGATTGCTGCGCCTGGCGCCGTTGAAGGGGGGCGCGTGGGGCCGTTGCTCAAACAGGGTGGCTGGACGATCGAAGGCTTTCGCTGGCAATCACCGCTGCTCACCAAGCTGCCCCCGAACATGACGATCGATTCGCTGAAGGTCGACCTGCGCCTCAATGAAGGTGCATCTGCGATCCCCAACAGGGAGACGGGCGAATCGTCGTATGGCGTTCACTTCACCGCGAAGGGTAAATACTATGTTTTCGATTAAGCACGCACTCGTCGCGGCGGGCGTTGGTATTGCCGCGTCCGCCCATGCCGGACCCGTCGGCGCCAGCCTGTCGATCGACGATATCGACCAACTGGCGCGCGCGAATCTCGCCCGCCAACTGGGTGGGGGTGCGCCCGGCGTTGGCATGTTGCCGCCCGGTGCCATGTCGCAGCCGCAGCCTGGAATCGTCGCGAGCGCCGTGACAGCTGACGCTCAGCCGAAGCCGGTAGAAAAACCACGCCGCCAGCCGCGCGCGCATGCCGAGCCGGTCTCGTTCTTGGGCGCGTTTAACGACGAGACCGGTGCCCATGTCCTGTACTCGTTCCGCGATGCGATCTACCCGGCGCGCGTCGGCGCAACCTTGCTCAACGGCTGGAGCGTCAAGGGCGTCGACGGCTACGCGGTAACGGTGGCCGAAGGCAAGCGGTCGTGGAAAGAGCCGATCCGCGGCGCTGCGCCGATCCAGTCGCCGGCGACGAATGCCGTTCGCTCGCTGGTGGATCTGGGGGCGCCGCTGCCCACCGGCGCCCCGTTGCCGGGCGTACCGCTGGGAGGTACGCAATGAGCCTCTTTGCGGAGATGGAATTGCGGGAGCCGGAGAAGCGCGGCTTGCTCGGCCGGCTCAAGGCATTCAAAGCTGGCTTTACCGATAACTCGTCGAGTGCGATGCCGATCGTCGGACGAGAGCCGGTGGATGGCGGCGAATCAGCCGTTGAAGTCGATGGTCCGCGCGAGCCGCGTTTCAAGACGACGAGCAAACCGGTGAACCCGCGCCAGGCGAATCAGGGGCAGCCGATGACGATGGGCATGATGCTGCGTCACGCGCAAGATGAAATCGAAGATGTGTCGGTGTTCGAGGAGGACTCTGCGTCGCCTTGTGCCGTCGCCGTCGATGTCCCGCCGGCTCGCGATGTTGGGAATGCGAAACCCGACAACGTGCGCGCGACTGTCAGTTCCGATGTCCCGCCTTCGACGGTCGAGGTGAGGGTTGATTCGGTGGCTTCGTCGGAACCCGAGGCGGAACCGGCGACTGCGCGAGCGGATGCCCCGGTGCATGGGTCAGCACGTGGGCCCGAGCCGTCCGAATCGCCGGATGCGGACGCAGTGCAGGAGCGTGAAGCCGCATCGTACCGACCGGCTGGATACGACGATCCGCCGACGGTGCGCCGAGTCGGCACGGATGTGACCGAGCCGCCCGAGGTCTCGATCGAGACAGGTCGGCCGCGTCTGGTGCATGCAGACGCGCTGACGTTCAAGCGGGTGTTGTGCCAGCGCGATGAAAACGCGGCGCTGGCCGTCACCGAGTCGGCACGCCGCGAGTTCATTGCGGTCGAGCTGCAGGCTGGAATCTCGATCGTGGTGTCGACGCAGCGTTTCCACGAAAGCCAGTTGTACGCGACCTATCTGAAGGATCTCGCGCGGGCCGACATTTCCGTGCACGAAGAGATGGTGGCTGACACGGACGTGATCGCAGCACTCTACAACTCGGAAAAGCATCGGGCGACGTCGAGCGTACCTGAGGCGTCCCGGGCGATCGGGGCGTTCCGGGATGTGATCGAGGCCGCGACCGCGTACGGCGCGGGAGACGTTCACTACGAGTACCGTGAATACGCCGAAGACGTCGAGCTGCGTTTGCGCGTTGACGGAGAGATGTATTCGTACCGGAAGATGCCGAAGGCGCTGGTGCGCCGGGCATTGTCGGCAACCTATCAGGATCTCGTTCAACGCAATACGAACTCTGGAGAGACGTTCCAGCCATCGGCACCGCAGTCCGCGATGATTCCACTCGTCGCGCACATGAGCCTCGTCAATATCCGTTGGCAGAGCGCGCCGCTTGTCGGCGGGTTCGATGTCGCGCTGCGCTTGCTGGACGGCAACTTCAAACACGTGAAGGTGCTGCTTCCGCACGAGATGGGCCTGGAGGCGAGCCAACTGGAGATCCTTGAGAGTCTCGGCAAGGTGACCGGCGGTGCCACGTTCCTGACCGGGGAAACCGGCTCGGCGAAGACGACGTTGCTGCGCGCGATGTCGTATCTCGTGCCGAATCGTGACCGCATCAAGCAGTTCGCAGTCAACGAGCCGTCCGAGGTGCCCGCGCCGTGGCTGTCGGACATTTCGATCCAGCGTCGGCCGAACGAGACCGAAGAGGACGCAAACCGGAAGATCGTCGAGGTGGTTCGCACCCTGATGCGAATGGATCCCGACGATCTCACGATCGGCGAAGTGCGCGACTCTGTCCTCGCGGGATTGGTCGCCGAACTCGCGCTGACCGGCCACCCGGTTCGCACGACGCTGCACGGAAACAGCATCCTCGGCGCGGTGATGCGACTGGTCGGTGGCCGGCTCAAGCTGCCGATGGATGAAGTGGCGTCTGGCAGTTTCCTGAATGCGGTCGGCAATCAGAAGTTGATCCCGGTTCTTTGCCCGCACTGCAAACGGCCGGCGCGCGACGTGTTGTCGCCGGAGCAGATCGCGACGCTTGAGCGCAAGTTCGGCCTCGACACGTCCACCATGGCGTGCCGGGAGGAGGACGGGTGCGAGCATTGCCGCCGTCCGGGTCTGTTCACGCGCACCGGCAAAGTAGCGGCGGGCATCAAGGGGCAGACGCTCGCGATGGAGCTGTACAGACCGACGCCTGAGTTCCTCGAGCGCGTTTCTGTACGCGATTGGAGGGGCGCCGAGCAAGTGTGGCGCAGCAGCCGGAAGAGCGATTTCGCGGACGCCGATATGACGGGCAAGAGCGTCTACGAGCACGCGCTCTACAAGGCGTCGCGCGGGCTCATCGATCCACGATTCATCGATGAGTCTATGTGCAGCTTCGACGCATATCGGGTGGCCCCGGACGCGGATGGAGTGTTGCCATCGTGATCAAGTCGCTCATCTACTCCATCTTCATGGTGCTTCCGGCGAAGGAGCGACTGCGCCTCGCAACGCTTCGATTCCGAGCGATGCGCGAAATGTTCTTCCGGGAGACTCGTCTCGACATCGCCAAAAAGGGGCTGCGTAACAGCGAGACATTGCTCGAACGGCTGACGACACTAGAGGTGCGGCATCGCTCACGAAAAAACCTCTCGTGGCCGGTGTTCCAGAAGATCGCCCAACGTATGCGCGCCGGTGACGATTTTGCGACGGCGATCAAGCCGTCCATCCCGAACGACGAATTCGTGTTGCTCGAACTCGCGGGACAGTCGCCCCGCGACGATGCCGCGATTCGAGGGCTGGAGCTGGCCGAGATGGCGGCGCATGCGAAGCGCGTGCTGTCCGCGACGACGTCACTGCAGATGGCGTATCCGGCCTTCCTGTTGGTCTATCTCTATTCGTTCTGTGTGCTGTTCGGCGCGCAGATTCTGCCGGCGACGCTGGATGTGAAGCCGCTTGAGAAGTGGTCGGCGTTCGGCCAGTTCATCTACGCGTTCGATACGTTTTGCGCCGACTACTGGTGGCTGACGTCTGCGGTCGTCGTGGGGTTGGTGGTCGGGTATTTCCAGACACTTAAGCATTGGACGGGTGAGCTTCGGAACCGTGTCGATGCGATGCCGCTGATGTGGCGCAATCGTCGGGATCTCCGTGCGGCGCTGCTGATCGTGTCGTTGGCGGGACTGTTTGACTCGGGCCTCACCCTGCGAGGCGCGCTGGACAAACTCACCAAATCGGCCGACCCGTGGATGCGTTGGCACCTGCGCCGGATGAGCGCGCGGCTGACGGCGAACCCCGACCAACCGATGCTCGCACTCGATACCGGGATCTTCTCGGAAACCACCATCGACATTCTGACTGATGCGGCCGGGCGGGATCAGTTTGTCGAGGCGGTGAAGGATCTTGGACAGACCTCGCTCGAGCGCGTCGTCGAGGCGGTGCGACGGAACGCAAAGATCACGCACTACGTACTACTCGCTGGGGCGGTGCTGGCGTTCCTTGTCTTCGGCCTGGGTTCGTATCTCGCAACGGGTGCTGTCGCTTTCGATAGCGCTCCGACCTCTATCAACCAGAATTTCTAGGAGCCAACGTCATGAACGAAATCAACAAACTGCGACCGCGCAAGCGTTTTTTCATCGGAAAGAGCCGTCGCAAGCAGAAAGGGGAGCTGTCGCTGGTCGAGGCCGCCGGCGTGATGGCGGGCGGCGCACTGATCGCACTTCTCGTCTACATGGGCTGGGGATACGTGATGGACCGCATTCATGCGATGCAGTTCAAGAGTGAGGCGCAGTACTTCCGGAGTGGCATTCAGGACGCGACCGCGAGCGAGATCGACTTCTCGGGCGTGACGATGCTGTCGCTCACGCAGGGGCACGCGTTCGATACGGCGGGCCGACGCCTGAACAAGACTTCCGGCGCGTTGACGGGACTCTTCGGCGGTGGTGTCGCAGCGGCGCCGGCGACCGTGACGGTTACGAATGATGCCGTCGCCGTGACGTATCCGGTGCCGTCGACAGTCTGCTCGCTTTCGGCAGATGCGGTCTCGGCGGCTTACACGATGGTCAAGGTGAACAACACGACGATTTCGAGTCCGACGACCACCTATAGCTCGACCGCTGCGAACACGGCGTGCACATCAGCTGGCGCGACCGCCAGCATTGTGATGTACGCGACGAAGAGCAACTAAGGACCGACCGATGCTCAGCATTATTGAAGTCGTGGTCGTGCTGGTTGCTGCAGGGATAATGACGTTGCAAGCCATCCAGCGCGACGTCGAGACGCGCCGGCATGACGTGCTGAGCGTCGAAGGGAGGAACCAGGCGGCAATCAACGCCGCATTGTCGAACTGGGTGACGGACAAGTACGGCACGTTGGTGGCGCAGATGGTCGGCGGAAAGACCACGACCATCACACCACCGACGTTTGCCGAGCTGCGCGCTGGTCAATATCTGAAGGCGGACTATGCGGCCGGGCCGTTCTGGGGTGGGTCTTACATGATCCAGATGAGCGTTGGTCCGGACGACTGCGCGACGGGCACGACGTCGTGCAAGGTGAGCTACGTCTTCTATTCGTCGCAGCCCGTGACGAGGCGGGGAAGCCCGGACGCTGCCGGCGCCGGGGTCGTCGTGCAGGCAGCTGGTGTTGGATTCGGGTTCTCGACGAATCAGAATCCGGCGGCGATCAAAGGGCTGAATGGCGCATGGACTGCGACGAATCCGGTCCCCGGCGCACCGGCCGGCATTGTGATGGCGACGAACGGACCGTCATCGGACGGGAACGCCGTGTTCATCCGGCGCGACGGCTCGCTGAAGTGGACGGGCAGCCAGGATGTCAACGGCGTCGATCTGCACAACGTGGGCAACATCGATGCGACCGGAACGATTGCGGCGCCGACGTTGGCCGCCTCGAATGTCGCGGCCAGCAACGCCGTGCGGACCCCCGGAACGCTGGCGGTGCAGAACGCGGATGGGACAGCGCTGGCGCCGATCGCAACCGGCGACAGCACCGTAAATGGCCAGCTGCAGGTGACGCAGACGATCACTCCGGGCGCGGTTGCAACGCCGCGCGCGTCGTGCCCGATAAATGGCGCGATCGCACAAAACAGAGATGGGCGTGGACAGGTGCTGTCGTGTCAGGACCATGTCTGGTTGCCGATCGGTGGGCCGGCGCTCCGGCACGGGTACTTCATGGTCCAGAACGGTTGGGGGGTCCCAGCTCCAAGTTGTGCGACAGGCGGGACGCCACAGATCATTTTCAGCCCGGTGAGCTTCTATGTGAATCCGACCGCGACCGTGAACGTATCTGCGTCGGGCAGCGGACCATGGACCGTGTTTATTACGGATGGCAATGGCAACGGAACAAGCGGTACCGCCGTCGTTGAAACCTATTGTTCGTATTGAGGGAGAGAAAAGTGAAAAGCTGGACGAGGTCGGTAATAGCGGTAATGTTGTCGATTGGCGCGAGCAGCGCATTTGCGGACGGATCGTGTCAGCCGGGGTTCGGGCTTCGATCGTATCCGTTCTACGACAAGGCCGGCGCATACATCGGCATGCGGCAGGCGTGCGCGCCGATTCCGTGCACGCCGGGTTATCAGGATTCGACGTGTGCGGTGCCGTTGCGTAATGGGGCGATCCCGCAGCCGCAGTGTCAGACCGGGGCGGGGTGGACGACGGTAGCAGCGTCGGTTTGGCAGGGGTCGAGATGGTCTCAACCGCAGTGCAATTACGCTGCTCCTCCCCCGGGTTGTCCGAATGGTTGGGGGACGGCGAGTCCCGCGACGTGGACCGGTACAAACTGGACCGCGCCGGTTTGCACGGCGCCCGCGCAGGATCCTTCTACGCGTGATTGGGCGAGTATCTGCAACGCGGCGTTCCGGACATATTCAGGCGGCAGGTTCAAGGTCACGTTCCAACCTGGGGATTTCTTGCGATACCAGTTTGGGACTGGTGTGTGGGCAATGAATGGCGAGACTTGGGGTACCGGACCGCTTTACGTAGCCGGCGACTATCGAGGTACCGACCACCAAATGTGGTGTTCGGTTCGAATTGACGACGGATCGATATACCAAATGTGGGCCACCCAGAATTCTGGTTATCAGGGGGGATAAAAAAAAGCGCCCGGGATGGGCGCTTTTGCATTTCAAATGGCTTGTCGATCAACCGACGACGTTACCGGTCGTAAAGCTGAAATTCCGTGAGAAAGCGGTGCCATTGCTTGTCCCGTCGATCGTGACGCTGTACGTGGTGTTCGGCAACAAAGGGGACGTCGGATAGGCGACGGCCTGGTACTTCCCAAGCAGCTTGTTCGGATCGCTGTCGGAATTGAGTACCTGGACAGCGACGGCGCCCGACGGCCCGGTAATCGATGCAGATTGCAGGATGATCACGTCGGGGAGATTGCCCATCACGCTGATCGGGGTTCCCCAACCGGTGTTCGATACGTTCGGCGGCATCGGGATTTCACTGGTTTCCTTGTACGGTACGCTCGTCACACCGTCGCACGGGAAGGTTGCGGGTGCGTTCGAGACACTTTTGCTCGCGATGTTCAAGAGGCTCATGGACAACCAGGAGCTCGTGAACTGGTAGGTACCACTGCTGGCTTGCGTCTGGTACTCACCTATGCCGACCGTGTCGATCGGGAACGTTGCGACATCAGAGTGATATACGCCGCCAACGAGCGAGTAGACCGCTTGCCGACCGTACTGCGTGTCGCTGAAACTGCCAGTACCCGTTGCGACACCCACGCTCACACCGAGACCGATGGCTCCTGCAGGAAATTTAGCGGCTGCGGCACGGTCGACATACGTTGCACCAGTAAATCCCTGATTCGTCGACACTTCCGTATCGGTTACTGCACCATTGAGACCGATGTACTTGGCGTGATTCTGGGCCGCTTGATCCAACACGGTGTTCTGCTTGAGCGCGGGGAAGCCGCATTGCGTGCGGTACTGGTTCAGCAGGTTCAGTGCTGCCAGTTGGGCGCTGCCGGCGGGGTACTGAGCGCTATCGACCATGCCCGGGGCGCTCGTCGACGGGGTGCCGGGGTTGGACGGGTTCGGATTGTTGCCAGTCGAACCGGTGTTCGTGCTGCCGCCGTCGCCACCGCCTCCGCAGGCGGCGAGCGCGAGCAGCGATGCCGCCGCGAGTGCGGAAAGGCTGATGGTCGTGAGCTTCTTCATTGTGTTGGTCCTCGTATTGTTGTTGGGCCCGCCCACCGCGAACCCTCGATTCCATCCTACCGACGCGGCCGCGAAGTCAAGTTCGCGCGGCCGACGGCCCACTTTTTGAAATGGCGTGGGCAAGCCAAAAAACGCCAATTCTAAATTACGGAAACATTTCATCAGACTTAAGGGTGTCCGGACAAAAAAATCCCGCCATCTGGCGGGAGTCAAGGTCTGTCGGTCATCTGGACTTGCGCCGCTTCCAGTGGAATACCCGCAGCCCGATGAAGGCCACGCCCAGCAATACGGTCGATTTGTACGGAATTGCCGACGACACGACGGGGACGGCTGCTGCACCAACGTACGTGCAGGTGAGGGCGACCAGAACTTTACCGAACCACGGCCTGGCCAGCATTCCAAGCACTGGCGGCGGCTGACTGCCAACCCAATCGGGATAGGCTTCGTTGACCTGCTCGAGTTCGAACGACTCGGCCCTCGTCTCGCGCTGCGCCTGATAGAACCGTTCATACCTCTCGAACCGACCGTCGCCGCGGCCGTCGAGCCAGGCGGCGTTGCTTTCGGCGACGAGGTAGGCGAGGTCGTCCATGTGCGCCCTAGTGAACGTAGGCCGCTGCCCACGGCAGCGCCGCACGGACGTCGACGATGACTTGGCCGTCCGCCTCGGAGTGGTACTGCTCGGTTTCGGCGTCGTACCACGCGAATTGCGGCCGGCGATCGCCGTTGATCACGATCAGGCTCACAGGCAGGTCCAGGAGGGCGGGAGGTGCCGCGCGATCGTCGTTATTCGCCACTTCGCATCCTCGCCTTGGTGCTACGCCGCTTTGCGCCGAGTTGTCCCGTGCAGGCCGGGCAGTCGAAGCTATGGTGCATCTCGATCTTCGTATCGTTGTTGCTGACGATGTATTCAGTCCGGCAGGTTCGGCACGGTGCGATCGTGAGCCGGTTGTCGGCGGCCATCGCCCGCGTCAGGTTGCAGCCGCGGTCGACGGAGATCGCGTGCTGGCCGCCGAAGATTTGCTGATAGACGTCGTTTGTCGCGATCAGCGCCTGCGGCGCGTTGGCGCCGGACGCGAGCGCAGCGCGGTACAACCACGTGAAGATCGTTCCGTGCAGGCGATTGGTCGGCGTCTCGACGAACCAGTTGAGCGAGTTCGGTGTGTTGCCACACGGCGAGCTGGTGCCGTGCATCTCGACATACCTCTGACGCATCGCGTTCTGGTTCAGACGGAACAGGCTGGCGGCGGTCGACGCGCGGCATCCATATGCCATCAGTGCGCAGGCGTATGTCTCGTTCTTGTCGCGCGGCAGGCGCAGCTCGCTCCAGCCGGCCTTGCCGGGCGCGCTGTTCATCCGAATCGGGGAGGTCGCCATGATCTGGTGTGCCACCATCTCGTCGGTCAATTCGCTGGCGGTGAACTGATACCAGAAGGTCGGCGTGTTGAAGCGCCAGCGAAACAGCGGCAGTCCGTTCATCCGACCGAGTGCAATCCGCAGTTTGTAGGTCGGCACGGACGCGAGGTAGGCGACCACTTCGGTCGTGACCCCGAGAAGCGGAGCCGCCAGTACGCTGAGGTGAATGACGCTCGTGACCAGGTCGAGGAAGACGCGGTTGTGCTGCTCGACCGAGAACTTCGCGAGCGCGTCCAGCGGCGGAAGCTTGCGAATCAGCTGGTCGACTGCGACGGTAGTGGGGGTGTCGTCGACGAAGCAGCGCCAGTCCTCCACCGACTCGAGGGTCGGGGCGACCATCAGGAACGGCGTGCGCAGGAGGTTGCGCAACGACCCCTCGTTGTGTTTGACGTGATCGATCTCTCTTCGCTCGACGGCCAGAATGTCGTTGAAGGCGCCGTCCATTTCCAGCAGCCACTTCATCTGGTCGACGAGGTCGAAGTTTGTCACCTGGATGCGCTCGGTCAACCAGTTGGGTACGTACAGTCGCTCGATCGAACGGTAGGTCTCGCGCGAGTTTTTCTTGTCCATTTTTTTGAGTCTCTCTTCTACTGCACAACAAAAAGCGTGGCCCGTGCGTATCAGGCTCGTGCGGCCGCCGTCACCTCACCGTGGAACTTGCCGATCAGGTCGCTAAACGCTTGAAACAGCGGTTTGAAGCGGGTCGGGTTTCCGTCAGCGGTCGCGAGCAGCTGCGCGTTGTGATAGTCCTGCACGAAGGAACTGAAGGTCTCGATCAGCCCGCGGATCCTCTTGTCGAGCACTTCGCTCGCTTCGATCGATGCGCGCTGCTCCTGCGCACGTGCTTCGAGGTCCGACAATTCCGCCTTGGCTTGTTGAAGCTGAAGGTCGACGGCCTCGTGTTCGGCGAGCTTGTCCTTTACCGCTTCTTGCAGGCTCGTGTAGGACTCGGGCAGGGTCGGCACTGGAACTTCGGTCTTCACCGGGTTCGATTTGAGCTTGACGATATCGGCGGTGAGCTGCTCGACCTCGCGTTCTTTGTTGGCGAGCGTCTGTTGCAGCGTGCTGACCTGCTTGCCGGTCGACGCGAGGGAAACCTGCGTCTCTTGGGCCCTCACTTTCTCGCGAGATTGCTCCTGTCGCACGTTGCTGAGTTCGGACGAGAGTCGATCGATCTCTTTTTGGGCGTCGTCCAGCCGGCCGATGGTGGCATGTAACTGAGAAGTCGCTTCCTCAATGCTGTTGTCCTTCCCGGCGATCTGGTCTTCCAGCGTCGCGATGAGGCGTTTGACTTCGTTCTTGGTGAGCGTGGGGTCTTCGCGCTTCGCCTCGATCACCTTCTCGATGATGTCGTCACCGATGTGGTTGTGGACGAGCAGCGACATATCGCTGTACGTCAGCATTTCGACGGCGCCGATGTTGTTCGAAAACTTGTTGTAGCACCGGATGTAGAGACTGACGGACGACTTCGACTTTTGGAAAACCTTGGTGAGGAAGGAGTAGACGAGCTCGGCCGCCCGGTTCTTGACCTTCTGATTGTCGCCTTGGGTGCTGACGAAGTGGCCGATGACGGATGCATGGATGTGCGCAAAATTGCCGCCGATCCGCATGTGCTCCTGCAGGATCTTGCGCGTCGAGTGGGCGACTTCCTCACTTTCCTGAATGATTGTTCTAATCAGACCGTCTGGCAGACCGGTGAACATTTCACGGGCGGCGGTGGTGAGTTCAAGCTGGTCCGGGACATGCGCGAACGTGGCTTTCAGTTCGAGATCGGCGTCCGCCGGCGTGGCATTGTCAGGAACGGTAGGGTTGAAGTTCTCGTCGTCTTCGGGTTTCTTCGGCGGTTTCTTGGACACGGTGTTCTCCGTTGGAGGATGCCTTCCCTGGCACGGGTTAGGCGACTAGTCGGATCGGGGAGGCCCGTCCGACGGAAATGAGACCTGGCGGCCTGCACCAGCTTACGCGGCGCTTTTCAGCGCCAAGGGGCGAAAGCTGCACGAAACAATGTGTCTTTCGCCAAATGACGCACGCCAACAAGCTGAAACGAATTGTTTCAGTTTGTTAATAAATGTAACGCGGTGGTCAGTTGTTTACGGATGAATTTCGGGCAACTTTATGGCGGTGTGCCGATAGCGCCGTTCCGGTCAGGTCAGCTACGCTCAGCCGATTCACGGCGCCCCACGCAGCCGGCACGTTGATGCTCGGATTTCCGGACTTCGCGTGCCGATCCCGTTGGGTACGCAACCAGTAGCCCAGATCGCGCAGGGTGACGAGGGCAAGCGGCAGGTAGGGGGATAGCGAGCAGTTGTCGTTCGCGAAGACGCCGAGGCCCTGGACGTTCCAAACCGAAGGCAACGTGCCGCGGAGGAAGGCAACCTTGGCTCGGTTCTGGCTGATCGGCGAGCGACGCTCCTCGAGCTTGTCGCTAGGCAGGTGGCACACGACCGTATCGGCGCTGCTGCCAGGCGCGATGGCGCCTGCCCAGTTCTTGGTCTCGATCACGAAGATGCCAAACGGCGTGACGACCAGATGGTCGATCTCTGCGGTCGGGAACTCGGTGCCCGGCGCGTGCAGCAGCAGCAGCGCAGTGGGGTGGACGTAGAAGTCATTTCCGCAGAGCTGAGATAGGACGCGGCGCAGCTCGCCGAGCAGGCGAGCCTCGCCGGCATCGCCCGATGCCTGGCTACGGGTAACCGGAGGCGTCGATTGGCGACGCGGGTGGGATTTCGCGTAGTGCTTGGCCAGTGCCCAGGCACCGGCGACAACGATGAGAATCCAGAACATTGGAATGCGCCTCGATTGATGAAGTGACGCGTCCAGTTTGTCTCCGATTTTTCGAAGTCAAGTTCCGGAGAAAGCTATACGATTTTCTGGAGCATTCTCGGTTTTTCCCAACAACCGGTTGCGTTCGGACCGTGCGGCCAAAGCTGTACGCGATTGGCGAGCATTCCGCGTGCACCGCGCATTGGTGCGGCTTACCCTACCTCTATCACGCGTTTTCGACGCATCGACCTTCCTGAGCCAACCGGCTCTGCCATTTCGCGGCTTGCCCGCACCTTCCCTGCAATCGGCCCTGAGCGATTTCGTGCGCTGACCAACGAGGTCGCAGACGAAAGCGCTTCGCGTCGATTTCCTTGCTCGTTCCGAGCATCGAAACCACCGGGCGTTGTCCGGACATCCCCCTTGTTCAGTTTTCTCTGGAGAGAAACATGTTGAAGTCCCTGTTCAGCGGCGCATTCAAATCGCCGGTCAAGTTCCTCGCTCTGTGCTTGGCGGTCTACATCGCGGCGCACTCAATCATCGTGGCGCTGTTGATGGTAGGCGCTGCGTACAACCACTTCAAGAACGGTGCGAAGAACGCTTCGCGTCAGTCGGATCGCGACTCCGCGGATCGCCACGATGCTGACGAAAGTCTGCGGCACGCAAAGAGCAGTCCTGTCACGACGGCGAATGCCGAAGCTCAGGCACTGGCAGTCTCCCAACGTCAGTATGCGAAATCCGCTGTTGTCATCCCTATCAACGCTTCGTCGAACCGGACGAATGCCTAACACCTGAGAACGGGCACGCAGTAAGTCGCCCCAGTCCGCCCGTGCGAAGCAATTCGCGCGGGCACCCCATCTCCCACCGGGAACCACGTTCCCGGTCAGGGGAATGAGGTGCCCGTTCGATATCCGGAGCACGCTCATGAAACCGCATGTAGCTGGTTGGCAGCTCGACATGTTCGACGGTGATTCGCCGATTCTCATCACCCCACCTAAACTCGATCCCTTGCCGGACCCCGATCGCTGGGAGCCGCACGTTCGGGAAAAACTCGCCGAGGCCGTGGTCTTCTTTGCCCTCGACAGCCGGCATAGCGACAACGTCCCGGAGGCGTTGATCGACTGCGCAGAAATGCTTCATCAACGGTTGTGCAACCGGCCGGTGGATAAGGTCGATTACTACGCAACGCTCGGCTGGATCATGGAGCTTTGGACCGGGGCGATTCCGTACTCGGTCGTCTGCGCGCTCGGGCGTGTACGGCCGCGAGCGATGCAGGACGCGATCCGCGACGTTCCGTTGCTCAACTATGACTTCGAACGACTCAGTCGCTGGTGCAGCGGTCAACTGTCGCTGGAGGCGCAATGGGCGGCGTAGCCATGTTCTTCACGCGCGTGCTCGCTCACGCCTTCCCGGGCAGCCCTCGGGCATCGGCGTCGACGGTCGAAGCGCCCGCGGCATCATGCAGCAGCGCGAAAGCTGTCGGCACTGGCGCGGACAACGAGACGCTCGTGACAATCGCGGGAATCGTCCATCTGTTCGTCGACGAGGGCGACTGTGTCGTCGAGTTCGTACCGGCATTCGATGACGCACCTGGCGACACGATGTTCGGCACGAAGATACTGCCGGCCCTCGCGCCGCATTGGGCGATGTTGCAACAGCACCGGGCGCCGCTGAAGGACGCGCTCGCTACAGCGATCCGCCGCGCAAGCGTACCGGCCACTGGCGCGATAGGCATCGCATCACCCACCGCAGATTCGGAAGCTCGGTCGGCACGCTCGTTGGACGCGGCGGAAACGCCAGCCGACGTTGAGCGCGAAGTCGGTCGCCAGACGTCTGTAGGTGAATCGGGTGGATTCCGTTCTCCACGTCGAGGTGGCGATGCCGAATTGGGCCGTTCCGTTGCGGTCGTAGGCCGGATTAACGGCTGGGGCGAAGAAACCTTCCCCGACCGTCGACCAGGCAAATCTCGAAGCTATCGGTCGTTTGCTCTTCGCCTCGAAACGAGAGAGGGTGAACAGACCCTGCAGGGCGAGGGCCTGAAGGATGCGATCAGCGAATGTGGTTGCCACGTCGGCGACCGCGTCTCGGTCAAGCGCCTCCGCAAGATCAAGGTGCCGGCCTTCCGCAAGGAAGACGGCTCACCCATTATGAAAAACGGCCAGCAAGTCATGTGGGACAAGTGGCTATGGTCGATTACCAAGTGAAGGAGTTCTAGATGGCATCTGTCAATAAAGTCATTCTCGTCGGCAATCTCGGCGCGGATCCTGAAGTGCGGTATTTGCCCAGTGGTGACGCGGTAGCAAATGTGCGTCTTGCGACGACCGATCGCTTCAAGGACAAGGCGAGCGGCGACTTCAAGGAATTGACCGAGTGGCATCGCGTCGCGTTCTTTGGCCGCCTGGCCGAGATCGTGAGCGAGTACCTGAAGAAGGGCAGCTCGATCTACGTCGAAGGCCGCATCCGCACCCGCAAATGGCAAGGCCAGGACGGGCAGGATCGTTACTCGACCGAAATCGTCGCGGACCAGATGCAGATGCTCGGTGGTCGTAATGGCGGCGGTCGCGGTGACGGCGGTGGCCACGGCGACGATAACGAGTTCGAGCAGGGTACGCATCGTCATGCGAGCGGCCCGGCCTCGCGCCAGCCGTCCGGTCAGCCGCCGGCAAACGCTGCGGCGCGTCCGCAACACTCGGTGCCCCAGCCGGCTCAGACGCAGTCGTATGGCGGTGGTGGCGGCTTCGATGAGATGGATGACGACATCCCGTTTTAGGATCGCACCCCATTTAATTCGGTTCGATTCGAACGCGATCCCGTAAGGGCTCCCGCTTCTCACTCCCGTTTTCTCTCACCTATAGCGTGCGACGTGCCTTCGGGCACGTCACACGCCGTCTTCCTTCCCTCCCGCATTTCCCTGTTCCGCTGACGTTGCTGAACCAAGCCGACGCGCCCGCGCGAGGCTTCGTTGAGCAAGCGATTCTGCGCCTGTCTCAGGCATCGAACAACCCGCAGTCCAACTGGAGAGATCCGTGAACGTGAAGTGTTTTTGCCTTTCGTCCCGCTCGGGGCTCTCCCTGTCGCGTCGATTCGACGTGCCGTTGGAGCCCGCGGCGGTAGGAAGGTTTGTTGATCCATCAGTGCTGGCTATCCGATGGGTAGCGAATGCACGCGTTTTCGCCGTTGTGCGAACGGAGGACGAATCATGGGGGAGCTGAAGAAGCTGGATCTCGCGGCCATCGGCTGGCCCAATGTTTTTCCACACTACATCGATAGTCGGTTCCTGAGTGGGAAAGGGCGTTGGTGGACGTGTCCGCTCTGCAATGGGGAAGAGACTTTCCGGCTCTACCCCGCTGAGAAAGACCCTAGCGGTGGTTGGCATTGTGCGCGCTGCTTGAAGGGTGGTACGGGCGTGCAGCTGATTCATGAAGTGACGGGCAAACCGTATCGCGAGATCTACTACGAGCTCAGGACCGGCAACTACAACGGTGGTATTCCCGTCGCGGTGGTGCGCAAGGCCAAGCCGGTCCCGGTCCGGCCTGAAAAAAGCGACGAGCAGAAGTGTCGCGACATGCAGGCTGCGTGGGACGGTGCCGCTCCGGTGACTATCGATTCGCCCGCCTGGACATACCTGTCGACGCGGATTCCCGGACTACGGCTCGATTGGATCGGGCGCGACGTGCGCTGTCACCCTGGCTTGGAGTACGTCGATGCCTTCGGCAAGAAGCAGGGGAAGTTTCCCGTAATGCTTCAGCGCGCGCGGTCGCAAGCCGGGAAGCCGCGGCGTGTCCATCGCACCTACCTCACGGCCGACGGCGAGAAGGTTCCCTTTCTCACCAAGAACGGGAAGCCGCGAGCGAAGCTGGAGATGAGCGCGCCGGCCGGCAGTTTCGGTTCGTCGGTGCGGCTCAACACGACGCGGTCTCGCACGCTAGCGCTGGTGGAAGGCGCGGAGACTGGCTTTGCGGTCGTCGCACGGTACGAGAATCGCATCGAGGTCCGCTGCCTGCTGAATTGCGGTGGCCTGGAGCATGCCGATATCAACTGGAACGACTACGACCACGTGATCATCTACGCCGATCGCGACAAGGTTGACCAACGGCGCGGCTTCCGTCCGGGCGAACATCATGCGCAGCTTCTTGCTGATCGCATTCGTGCGCACGGCAAGCGCGTTTCGATCGTTAAGTCGGTAGTCGAGGGCGTAGATTTCTGCGACGTGTGGAAGTTGCAGCACCAGCGGCGGGCACAAAAGCGTGACCTCGTGCGGGCCAGGCAACTGGCGCGGGAAGAATCGCGGAGGCGGAACCTGACACGAACCGGCAGTAGCGGAATGCGTGCAGCAATGTGACTTCGATGCCGGCATTCGCCGGCACATTTTTTCTTACCCGGTGGGGATACGTCCCCTCCGGGCCGTATTGCGCCGGGCCACATCACGAGGTGAATGATGGGCTCGTTTCGACTGGTGCTGGATGAGTTTGAAGTGATCGAGGTACCACCCAAGGTGGCGTCTGAGGGGGCAGCGGTCCTTTCCGAAGGTCCGCGTTTCGACGTGATCGACCGGCTGCTCAAAGGCGACGATCGCTACATCCTGCGGGATGAAGCGTTTCAGCCGGCGGTCGATTTTTGTATGGCGTGGCTCGAGGAAAAAGAGAAGAGCCGAGCGCACTAAACCTGAAGACAAGCGACTTCCCACGGGAAGTCGCTTTTTTTTGCTTAGTCGCCCACGATAACCAGGACGAGAAGGAGGATGACCTTGAAGACTCGCCACGCCCCGCCGGCCCAAAACGTGCCGATTGCGCCAACTAGAAGAAACAGACTGGCGATATCGCCCGCGCCGTGGTTGTGCATGAAGGCGCCGGCCATGAAGATCAGGGAGTACACCAAGACCAGAACGAGGCGACGCAAAACGAACGGCAACGCCCTGTAGCCACTGGCGATGGCGGAAGGGAGGCCACCGATCATGCTCATTCGTCACCTTGGCGCTGCGCGGCCTTGAGCGCGCCCGCGCAGTAGTAGCCCGCGATCACGAACGCTGCCGCGCACGCGAGAAACAGCGGCGACGTGAGCTTGTCCACGATTTCACCCGTCCGAATCCATTCGATCAGTTCCAGCATTTTCTTCTCCTTATCTATCGGTGCAGGACGTGTCGAACGTCTTGAACACCTACCTCGTACTGCTATTTTCTCAGGTCTACGCGGAAAGCAAGTCGCGATTTGGCGAGCCGCCCGCGAGTCACATCCACGCCCCGAGCTGGTCGTGCAGTGCGTCGTCGAAGCTCGTCCGATCATGGCTCCCATCCCCGACGCTGAGTACCTGAAATTCATCGTTCTCGACCGTGCTGACCTGGCGTGCGAGAGCATCCTGCCGGGGTGGGGCATCACCCAGGATCGCCGGCGGCGGTGCGGTGACGACATGCCCCGTCAATTCATGGCGCAACGCCGATTCCGCGAGCGCCTTGAGGACGGCGGCCCGGCGACGGGCCGAGGAGCACGTGCTCAACCGCTCGAACAGCAGCGGCGACACGAGCTCGTTGATCGTGATGGTCATCTCGATCTTGTCGCTCATGCCGGCTCCTTAGCGCCGCTCGCGCGCGAGGCTGGACTCGCCGACCAGCAGGAAGCCACGCACGTTCGCAAGGCACGGTGCGTCGATCACCTCGATCACGACTCGGGGAAACGCACGTCGGATGACCGCCGCATAGAGCGCGGCACCGCCGCCGGACAGGATGATCGAACGGACGTTCGCCAACCGGCCGACGTTGTTCTGCATCTCCTTCACGACGCCCGAAATCAGCGGTTGCGCCATCTCGAGATAGGGTGCAAGGTCGATGTTCGAGCCATAAAAGAAGAACGGCGTCTGTTCGCGCAGCGCCTTGTCGATGCGCTCGATGTCTTCCACTTCGTCGCCTTGGTCGCGGGCGATCAGGGCGGCGATGCGCTGGTAGATCTGCGATGCGCCGCCGGGCATGCCGCCGCTGCGCTTGTCGTCCATCGTGAAGCCGTTCGCATAGACCCAGTCGGTGGTGAAGTAACCGACGTCGACGACGAGATGTTCCACGTCGCGACCGAACCCGCCCTGACGATTGCTGGATGCGAGGACGAGCGAGCCGAGCGGCTGCGGGATCACCATAACCTTGTCTATCTTCACGCGGCCTGCTCCGAAGTCGAGCTGACCGGTAAACCGCTCTTTGAGCTCGGCCGAGTACTTCTTCATGTTGTGAACGGGCAGACCCAGCACGAGCCGCTCGATGTGGTCTACGCCGGCGAAGTGGATCGCGCCGAACAGTAGAGCGGCATAGTTTGCCGAAAGCACGTAGTCGTCCGCCAGCGCGCGGCCGGTGTTCCCGTAGGCGGCGGTCAGCGACACATCCGGGCCGACCTCGTATTCGACCTGGTCGATCACGATCGTGGCGACCTTGCGTGCGGTGAGAACGCTTTCGCCGTAACCGGCGATCGAGCGACTGGCCGCAAGCGGCGCCAGCGACGGGAACATGCCGGATGCGACGGAGTTGGTTGCGGCACGGTGGGCGTACTTCGTGTTGCCGTAGCCGACGTCGATAGCAAAGACTGCAGTTTTCAAGGGCGACTCCTTTGGTCACTGATTCATGGAAGGCTGGTGCAACGTCGAACCTGGAGTCGAACTTCGGCGCTGCCACAGCACCAAAGTCCTAGATAAAGTCGGACATTGAGAACGGGCCGCTATCGAAGTCGGACATAAAGTGGGAGATTGCAACGGCGAGCCCTTGAATCTCCCGGATAAAGTCCGAGATTGCGTGATTCAGTCTATCGAGCGGTACGCAAAGTCAAGTTTTGGAAAGCGGCGCACTTCCCGCCAGCTTTCGCGCGGCCGAGCGTGACAAAACGGCCTATTCTGGGCATCACCTACCGCGTCATCGACGCATCGAACCTGAGCGCCAGGCGCTCACACGTCCCTTCTGGCCCGTTCTGGGCCTCCTACGCAGTGAAATGTCCGGGCCGCACATTGACGCGGCCTTTTTCTGAAGTAAATCAAGTACACAGTGGTCCACCTTGAGGACCCCTGGACAGTGCGATATCCATACGATTGGCGGCGGTTTGCCGCAATGGGACGCAATGAGGACATGTGGACACCGGACACCGGACACCGGACACCGGACACCGGACACCGGACACCGGACACCGGACACCGGACACCGGACAGTCCACACGGCCTCTATTGCGTCTATCCACGCCCTTTCAGCGAATGAGCTGGGTGCGTTCAGGAAGCCCGACACGCCGCGGCCGACATGAACGTGCTTGGGGGCGGGGGAAGTCTTGCGAACCGGAGAGACCGGCGTCGCGATTCCCTGATCGGAAGAACGAACGGTAGGCGCAGCCGTAACCCAAATGCGCAACAGGAATTGCCCGGCACATAGCCCGGCGCCGGCGACCGCGAGGATCGTCGACGTCGAGACGCGCAAGCGTCAGGCTGGCAGGGTAGCCACGATGCCGGACTGGGCGGAGGCAATCCGCGCAGCGCGTCCGACAAGCGGGCGCGAAATGATCGGTGACGGTTTGCGCGAAGCGCGGGCAGCGTCGGTCATGGCAGCAGGATGGACAGTCGGATTGCATGCTCTTCCCATGCAGCGGGCTGATCGGATGGAATCGCTAAAGGACAGGAAGCAGCAAGACCGCGCCGGCGGATACCGGCGGAGCCATTCGCGCGAGCGAGGGCGAGAGAAGTAGTCGTTGTCGCGTCAGGTAGGGGCGCGCAACGGACTGCAAAGGTGAACGTCTATGGGGTCGCCGCGCGGAATCCAGACCGACCCGCGCCGATTGATGTGGGGAACGTTTGCGCGGAGCGAGGGCTGCTGGCTGATCGAAGACCTATTGCGCCAGCGGAATCGGCCGATCAACGGCGGAGCCCGGCAGAGCGTTTCTTGACCGAGCCGCCGCGCACCGTACGATGGGTTCGCGAACGGTATCGATCACTGGGATCGTGGTCGACGATTTCGCGGAGCGCGATTGGCGGGCCGCCGCCGCGGAGGCATGCGGCACGCTCAGGACGATCGATTGACGACAGGAAGTGGCGGGTGAATTCCGCCGGGTGTAAGCGGCATCGACCGCAAGGAGTAAATGGATGGCTGCGATCCTCAACGTTCGGGCTGTTGTGGGACGCTATCGACTGTCGCCCGAGTTTCGCGACGCGTTGCTGGTGCTGTTCGATCAGCATGTCGCTGAAATCCACAGCACGACGCGGATCAGCAAGCGAGCGCTGTCGATCAAGACGCAGGAATACCGGGCGACGGCGATCTGCAAGGCGTTCGTCGAACTGCGCGAGGGTGGGTTCGCGCTGCAGACGCCGTGGTCGCTGAAGACAAAGCACGTCGAGTACCTCGTTGACCGTTGGGTCAAGGATCAGCAGTCGGGCGGCACGATCGAGAACAAGCTCACGTATCTGCGAGCGCTCGCCCAGTGGCTGGGTAAGGCGAACCTGGTTGGCACGCTCGGCGACTATGTTGATCGCCGTGAAGCGGGCCTTGAGCGCAGCTACGTGGCGACGGAAGACAAGTCATGGGCGGCGAACGGGGTGGACGCGGTTACGAAGATCGAAGAGATCGCGCGGACGTGTCCGTACACCGCGGTGCAGCTCAAACTGCAGGCGGCTTTTGGGCTACGTGTCGAGGAGAGCTTCATGCTGCGCCCGGCAGAAGCGGTGCGCGATCCGCACATGCTTGCGGTGACGCGAGGAACGAAGGGTGGGCGACCGCGTGAGGTGCCGATTGAAAGGAAGATCGCGATCCTGGAGGAAGCGGCGTGCTTGAGCAACGGTGTCACGGGATCCACGATTCCTGCCGGCCGAACGCTGAAGCAGTGGCGCGACTGGTACTACTACGTGCTCGCCAAGCATGGCGTGACGAAGAGCGGTATCGGCGTGACGAGCCACGGGCTGCGCCACGAGTATCTGCAGACGCTCTATGAGCAGGTGGCCGAGGTGCCGGCGCCGATCAAGGGCTTGTCTGCGCGGCCCGATTCTGCCGCGCATGAGGATGCGAAGCGCCGGGTCGTCGAGGCCGCAGGCCACAGCCGACCGTCGAAGGCGAACGCTTACTTGTCGACGTTCGCCCGACAGACGGACCTGAAGAAACCGCTGCCGAGCGTTGACGAGACGAAGGCTGCACTCGAGGCGGCTGGCGGCAACAAGAGCCACGCTGCGGCAGCGCTGGGGATTTCGAGGCAGGCGCTGTATCGATTGCTCGCGTCGCCCTTGCCACGTCAGTGACGGCCGCAGCGGGTTCTTGCTGGAGTCGGTCAGCAGCGTACAGCTCCGACTCAGTCGGGACATCAACCAGGTGATTCCTATCGGCTGCAGTCATTCGCTTTCTCCCGTCACTGCGACGTCGAACAGGTCCCCAATCGCTTTACGTGCCCGGCGCGTTGCTGCGGCCTTGGCGCGCCGATGCTCGGCGTCGTGGGCAAGGCCGCAGCGCTGACAGAGCGCCTTGAGGTTGTCGTCGCTGGCGTGCTCGGGCGAGTGGTCGAGGCGGACAATCGTGAGAACGATCCGCGTCCACTTGCAGCCGCAATATTCCGACGCCTTGCAGTAGCCGAGCAGACACCCGTCGTCGACCGCGAAAACCTCACCGTCGCCTTCGAGGCGTTGGAACGTGCCGGCATCCTTGTCGATGCCGCGCACGATGTCATCGCCATTCACAACGTGGCATTGCTCGCACCGATTGCCGGCCCGCGCGAGAATGCATGCGCGCGTCGCGGGCCATGTCGCCGGGCAGAGACTGCGCGTTTCAGGTTTGATCGGCATCGATCCCTCGCTCGGGCGTCTGGATGCTCGCGATTGGGGAACCGTCAGGCACATTCGCGCGTCCGGCAGTGACGACTTGTTCTACCGGATTCGGTGACGTTGTCGAGGCTGACTTGGGCACTGATTGCCCGTTGTCGATGGCATGCGCGAGGTGTCGAGCATACGTGGACACCGCGCGCCAGTAGGCTGCCATCGGCCCTTTTCGACGGGACCAGGCGATTTCCGCCTCGGCGTTTGCTTGCGTGCGCAACGCGCGAAGTACCGACGCGACCGCGCGACGTGATTCGGCAGGAAGGGCGAGCAGATCGCGAGCTGCGGGGAGTTGCAAGAGAGGATTGATATATCCCATTACGTTCTTCTCTCGATGGTTTCTTCAGGTATCGCCGCGCCGGATATCGCGGACCGCGTCGGTGTCAGCAGACTGCGGCTGCGCGACTGTCCTGTTGTCGGGTCGAGTGGCAATGCGGTACGTCTTGTTCACGCCGATCTCGGTGAGGTACCCAAGAGCCTCGCCGGCGAGCCCCTTCCATTCGGCCGTGCGGCGCAATGCGGAGATCATGCGGAACATGAACGTCGCCATCTTCGTGACGCGCGGGTCACGAAGCGGATCGCTGGCAGACGCCGTTTTCACGGATGGCACCCCTGCGTGACCACCGAGGATGTATTCGCGAATCACCTTCATCGAATGCGAGTCCGCGGCAGCAGTCGCGCCGTCGAGCACCGACTCGTGGAGCGGCGTGCTCATTCGATCGAGCGCCGTTAAAACGGCGGTCGGGACGGCGCCGCGAGCCCGCACCGACACGTCGCCGTCCGCCAGAGGCAGGGCTTGGTCCGCGTCAATCGGGATCGGTCGAGCACCAGCCTTGCGGGGATCGCCGTCGCGTCGTGCTCGCATCGTCTCGTGCGGCTTCTCACGGGCGAACAGAGCGTAAGGGCCTGCGTCCGTGTCGTAGATCTCGAGAAGCTGCCACCCCTCGCCGGCCGGCATAGTCGGGATCCACCAACTGCAGTTGAAGTCGCCGGATTCGAGATGTCGTTCGAACGCGTCGATATCGACTTCGCTCTCCATCGAGACGAAAGCGGATTCAATGCCAAATGCGGCGAGGAACCGATCCGCACGGACATCTTCATCGCACGCCGGGAATGCCGGATGCGTCAGCCATCCGTTCTCGTCGCGCACGATCGCGCGGGGCGCAAGCAGCGCTCTGCGCAGCCCTTCCAAATTGGCGTGCTTTTGTGCGGGCACCCGGCGTGTGTCGTCCCGCCGCTCCGCGCTTCGGTCAGCAACCGATGCAGGGCTCTTTTCGTTCAAATTGCTCATGAGGTGTGCTCCACTAGATTGAGGCTGGCGTGCTCGACACGTCATCCGAACGGGTCGAGGGCAACAGGTCTAGCGTAGCGTCCTGCCGGGGAAGTCAAGCGAGGCGCGACGGGATTGAAGTTCGCGTCTGCCGTACAGAGTGAAGTCGGGGCGTCGTGGGCGAACGCAGATTGTTGCCGCTATCATCTTCGCGCCCGGGCGATGCGCACTGGGGCCACAAAGCGTCTGATTTCCGATCGCTAATCGAGGTGGATTGCAACAGGAGGTTGGGAAGCTGGGAGTGCCGGCATGCTGATGCTGACGACTGGAAGGGGTGGTCGGAAAATGAGGCGAGAAATCGCCGGTGTAACGCCTGATGCGCGAGAGACGGGCTCGGTAACATAGCCTTGTCTCTCAGGTTCTGGCACAGGCCCTCGGAAATCGCTAGAACCATTGTTAAGCCGGCGCAAGCCGGCTTTTTTTTATTCAATGCGGGCGTCGCCGAACACTGCGCCGGCCGCTGGTGCTGCCCAATTACTCGGGCTTGTCGTCGTCCGAGTTCGTCCGAAGCGGTAGCACACCCGTCAAATAAAGAAGCCCGGCCACACCGGCGACGACGGAGACCATGATGGGGTAGGGTAATAAGCCCGGCTCCAACCAAGCAGCGAACATTGGCGCGTCCATCAAGCTACCGGGAGGATATGGTTTGGCGAGCCATCCTAGCATCCAGGCCCAAAGTACTGCGCAGAATGCGAGCAGGGATAGTCCAATCAGTCGGTTCGCAATTCTTCTGGTCATCGCGCTTTCCGATTCAATTCGGTATCTAAAGGTGATTTGGCGATTCTGGCTCAATCTCGCGGGATCCAGTGTGGCGATTGATTACCATCGATCTCGGTCTGGCATGGCATCGACGGCGGCAGCGATACGGTCCTCGAACAAGAAATCGCGATGCTCGTTCGGCGAGTGGATTTTCGGGAACTGGACATAGTCCTGGCCGTCGACCTCGATCCACTTCGCCAGCTGAACGAGTTTGCGATATCGTGCCGCGTCTTCGAGCACGGGTGCGATCGGCCACGTGTCGAAGGTGACGACGGTAGCCTCGACGAGGCGCTGCGCCAGCATCTTGAAGATCGGACCGATCTCGTCCCAGTCCCCTTCTACTCGGGACAACATGTCGAGCACCAGCTGCGTATCGCAGGCGCCGAGCTCTCTCTCGATCAGGTTTCGCAGGTCCTCAGCCGTTGCCTTCGGTCGACTCAAGCGCCGGTTCCATGTTTCGGCGCATCGGTCTTTCGCGGCCGCTTCGTCATCACCGATCACTTCCCACTGCGTCGACATGCCGCAACCTGTGCAATAGATGCAGACCAATGGTTCGGTCAGCGGAGCCTCGGGCGGGCGGGGAAGTACGTCTCCGATGTTCGGCGGGCCGCCGAAGCGGCCGAACCGGCTGAAATCGAATCGACGATTCTCGTCGCACTCGACGAGCCGCTGCGATCGGCCGACGGTCGGCCGGCCGCCACAGTGCTCACATGGATAGAGCTGTTCGATCATTTGTCGGAAGGTTGTAAGTTTCTCGTCGCCGGCATTATTGCTGTTTTTGCAAGCCGGCAAAACCGAGAAAAGCGCGAATATTCCTTCCGGTTATTTATCACCCGTCTGAGTTAATCGCGTGCAGCCCGCAGTTCCGCAACGCGAATAAGGGACAGGAGCGAGTCGGTGGACGTGCTGGATGTATCGCTTGATTCGGAGGATGCGACTACGATTTGATCGGAATCGGTAGGAAATACTCGTCGCGCCGATTGGAGATCGTCGACGAACCAGAAATGCCATGTTCGTGCGTAATGCCACCAGGTGCCGGCGCGTTCCAGTTCGTCCCACGACGCGCGGAACTCGAGGATGGCGCCGAAGCTCGCGAAGACTGCACAACGCAGGCCGCGAGCGTCGGTCACCGCGACGGCGAGCTGCCGGCCGCCGGAGAACGAGTCGGGCCGGCGGCATGCCATGGAGAGGGCGGGAAACTGCGGACCCCACTGATCGGTGCGGGAGACCGCGCGATGGAGGAACAGCGACTTGCCGTGCATAGGAGGCATCCAGGTTGAGAAGATGCCTTCATCTTGCCGGCGGCGCGGCGATGTCAAGGTCTGGTGCTTCGTCGCGCAATGGGAGGGAAACGGACATCTGCCAGCGGAAACCTGTCGATATCCCACTCCACGGACTGGATTCCGCGTGCCATACGAAGACGTTGCTTTTCCCGCTTGCGAGTCTCGTACTCGGTCAAGCCATTCATCCCGTAGACCTCAATGTGGGTCGGCTCCGCAGTGTCCGTTAGGACGAAGTCCGGCAGCATGTCGGCGCCCTCGTCGAGCCGGATCGGCTTGTCGAAGCTGCGGCCTTCGACAACGAGCCGATTTGCCATAGCGACTTCGTGGATGGAATCGCACGTGATGTACGTGGACGAGCAAAGCATTGCTGCGAGATCGACTACAACGTGATGGCCCTTCGGTGTGCGCTCGATCACGAGAATCGCGACAACCTTGGCATCGCGGTCACCGAGCGCGCGCATCGCGTGGCTGTATCGCTTCTCGGCAAGCGCGATTAACTCGCTATTGCAGTAGTACCGTTTTGCGCTCTGTCGCAATGTGATAGAGCGGCCGTAAGGGGTCACGCCAATTTCCGCGATCTCGCCGACGACCAGGCCGCGATGGTTCGTGCCGTCGCGCTGTCCAACGAGCGCGAGGAACGCGTCGAATTCGGCGTTGATCGCGGTGCGATCCGCTTCCTGGAACCTGCGCATGACGTGCAGGACCTTCTCGGCGGGTTCGCCGTTGATCACGGCGTCGCCGACTTCGGCGAGGACACGCGCAATGCAGACGCCCCAGTTCCGCGCGCGGTCAACACCGGACCAGCGATTGAGCCCGGCGACTTGCCAGAGCGTCTGCAGGAAGCCGAGGAGCGGCGCCGAGCGGCGCGAGGTAGTGGGTGAGCCGGCTTGCCGTGGGCCCTTTGATACTGCACCGACGGTGCGCTGTGTGAGGGCGACGTCGAGCTTCGCGCGCAAGCCCGTCGCGGTTGCCACGATGCCCGGCAGGGTCTTTCCGGATTCGCTGGTCCCATCACTCGGATCCTTGTGGAACGGACAGGACTGGCGATCGTGCATCGGGCCTTCTTCGGGCCAGCCGGCGAGGTGTAGCAGGCTGCCGTATCGGCGAATCTGGAGGCGGAGCGGCGCTGCGCCGCCGCGGCATAAGCACCGCGCGTAGCCCGGGTTGATTTTCGCGCGCTCGAGCTGACGGACGAAGGTGGCGGGGTTTTCCTGGACGTCGTCGAGCGGGATGGCGATTCCCGAGAACGAGACCTTGGCCGCTGATTTGTCAGTCGTCATGGGGCACTCCGTTTAGATGATCCGGTGCTGTCGCTGGCCTTGCCGTACCGAGCCACCAGTCGATCTGCTCCCGGTGTCGAATTCACCACGGGTCGTTCGGCGCGCCGCTGCTCGACGATGCGCAGATCGATTTTGGTTAGGGTCTCGATGGATACGTAACCTCGGACCAGATACTCGACCGCGACTTCTTCCTTGGCCCACTCTGGAATTAGATCGCTATCAGCAATCGCGCCGAGCATTCGATCGGTGAGGGTGTTGCGGTAGATTGCTATCCGGGACGCGGCACGGGACGCAATGGAAAAGGTGACGATCCCGGCCGGAATGAGTGCCGCCGCAATTGTGGTGTTCCGACCGAACCCGGAGGGCGTGATCAGCGACAGGACTCCGAAGCCAGTGATGATCATGCCGGCGATCCGTACTGCAGATGCCGATGAGTCGCGTTCGAGTTGCCTTGCGAGGCGGCCGAGTGTTATGCCACTCGTTGACGGAGTGCTGTTCATGGTAGTCATGCGTGGTCTATATCCATTCGTTGATGGGGGGATGCGAGAGCCGCGGCGGGATGTACACCGTTCCGGTGTCTTTGTCGATCAGCAGCCACTGCCCGTTGGCGAGCCGTTTCACGTGGCAGTGGGGATGCCACATCTGCATGATTCGCGCGGAGCGGCCGCGCTCGTAGCGCCGAATGGTGGCCATGACGAGTCGGACGGTACTGGCGGCCGCTATAAGCAGCCCGGCTACTGCCAGGATCGAGAGGCATGACCAGGCCATGCCGCCGCCGAGCTGGGTGACCAGTCCGGTGGCGATGGAGGCCGGCGCCGATAAGGTCGAAGAGAACACGATCGAGAACTGAAGCGTCCGGACTTAGCTAGCGAGCTGCCGGCGAAGCGCGGCGCGATCGCGGCCGAAGACTCCGAGCCCGATCGCGAGTGCTGCGGGAACACTCACGACAATCGCATAGGCCCACCAGAGGCGTTCGCCAAGATCCCGAGCCAGTGCGGCGATCGGCCGCTGCTCGAACCCTTTCGACTGGCAGATCGGAGACGCCGGAAGCGCATGGTCGGGAATTTTGTCCTTGCATACCTGGATCGAAAGCGAGCCGGGCTGCGCGGGTGGGTTGTTCGCTGTCTGCGCGGCGAATTCCAAGACTTCACGTGGGATCGTCTGAAACGAGAAGTTGCTGTACAGCGCGAGAGCGCCGCAAAGAATCACGCTCGGAAACACGAAGAAAATGTAGAAGGCCCATTTCCCCACGAACAGGGTCTGGCTGGCGAGATAGTGGGCGGGGTCCAGAGGTGCGCGTATGGATTGGTTGCTCATTGTGCGGGTGCCTGGTTGGTTTGACGGAGGCGGCGGATGCGCCCACCACAACCATGCAGCCGGTGGGGACCGGAGATGGTTGAGAAAGCGCACCATTTTTTTGGAGCTTTCTTCCAAAGTCCCCTCAACCGGTTGCGTCCACCCCTGTTGCCTGGAAATTGGGCATCTGGTCGACGGCCCCGGCCCTACAGGGTCTGCGCCCTTTCTCCACAAGGTTGTCCAAGGTTTTTGGGGAAAACTCGCTCGCGTCAACCGAGATGAAAGCAGCACGGAAACAGTTGTCATTTCCACCTTATGGCCCGAAATGATGCAGCTACGATCGTCGTGCACTCCGCGTCTTCGACGCATCGACAACCAGCCACCTCGCGTGGCACCAAATCTTCCTACACAACCCGATCGGGGCATCCCCGGTCTGGGCGGTGCTCCGTCTTCTACTGGTGGAGCACATCATGTACAACGCTTTGATCGAGCAGTTCAAGTTGGCACAGGCGACTGCGGCCGATGCATATCGCGCTGTTGCCGGCGCAGAAATTTCACTGTTTCCTGGCTTCGAGGATTACGAGCGTGCCACACGCTCGCGACACGAATACAAGGTCGAGTGCGAGCTCACGAAATTCTGCGTGGACCTCTCCGAGGTGGTGGTGAGAGTCGCGCGTCGCGAAGTGGCTCCAGCGGGTACGCGGATCGAGATCGATCGGCCGGTCGAGTTGGTAGCGGCAGGCATCGATATCGACGACGCGATTCGATCGGGCACAACGCCGGATCTGGACGCTTTCTGGTCACACCTCAAGCGGAAGTTCGCAGGAGATGCCGGCGCATCGATCGCTTATCAGCAGGCCGCCAAGGCAATCATCGACGGGCTTTGGCTGAAGCCGACAACAGAGATGAAGCGCACGAACAGCGGCATTGTGATCGAGGCGTCGGTGGGAAGCGAAGCCTCCTTCAGCAGCAGCGGGTGGCGTCGTGTTAGCTACTACTCGCAAAGTCGCGTTGTAGCACTGGTGACGGGGCTTACGACGTTTGCGGTGCAATCTGGGTGTGCGGCACTTGCAGGCGAGCTGAGGCATTGCCGCTTCGTGAGTGACGAGTATCGCTCGCGAGACAAGGCGAGCTTCACCGGTCTGGAAATCGTCCGCTACAACGACAAGTGGCAGTTCAAATTCGCGCACGCGGTCGGCGATGCGTTGTCGATCTTCATCAGTGAGTTCGGGGCCGAGTATCTCGCATCACGCGGATAGTACGGCACCTCCTACCTTCTTTCTTCGGCCCGCCTTGGCGGGCCGTTTCTATTTCTATCGAGAGATTTTCATGCAGACTGTATTTGATTTCGAAGCCAGCGACTGGTACGCGCCGCTGCGGGCGATGAAAAGCCTCGGTTCGCTCGACGTTGGCGTGGCTCACCATGGTGAGTTGGCAGCAGCGCGACGACGTCACCTCGGGCAATTTTTCACGCCGGACGAAGTTGCCCGGTACATGTGGGGATTCGTCGAGCGCTTTAACCCGAAGCGCAAAGTCCACGTTCTCGACAACTCGATCGGCTCGGGTCGCCTCCTGCAGTTTGGTGATCCGGAGCGCCATTCGATCTACGGTGTCGACGTGCACGATCCTGCTGTGGCGGCATGTCAGTCGGCATTCGAGGGAGCAGGGTTCAAGGTATCGATTCGTCGGGCCGGGATGGAAGAAATCCGACCATCCGGGTTCGACGTTGCGATGATCAATCCACCGTTCTCGCTGCATCTCGAGTCGCCGCACCTGTATCCGTTCGAATGCACCACGATCGGACGATATGGCCCGAACACCAGTGCGTTGTCCCATGACTATGCGTTGGCTCAGGCTTTGAAGGCTGCCAACGTGGTCGTTGCCTTGTTACCTGCAACGATGGCCGAGGCGATCGCGGGCGCGACGTTCGGGAAGCCGTTCCACTACTACGGTGCCGCGAAACGATTGGCCGGCTACTTCGAGCTGCCGGACGACGCTTTCCAGTTGGAAGGCGCAAACGTCCGGACTGCGGTCCTCGTGTTCGATCGATACCGCACGCGTCCGGGCGACTTCGTCCGCGCGGCCGCTGACCTCGGCCGACCGGCACCGCTCCTAAGCCTACATTGGGAGGAGCGGTCGTTCGACCGGCCACGGCTGCAGTTGCAGACGCTTGATGATTCCGTGCCTGCAATCACACGGCCGGTAACCGGAGACGCCCGGGTTGTCGTCGCGCATGACGGTCGCTGGATCCGACTGGGCTTCAAGTGCGGATTTATCGAGGCGATCGTGCTGAATGCCATCTACGAACATCGCATCTTCTCGACGGATGGCCATCGGTTGCCGCGCGGGTTCCGTTATGCGGGTCAGGGGCTGCTCGACCTGGAGGTGTATCTGGTCCAGGGCGATCCTCAAGGCGCCTTCGATAGGCTGCTGGAGCGTATCCGAGGCGCAGGCGGGAATCCTACCGTGGCGCCCGGCCTGCGTGAGCATCTGGCCATCCGAGCCCGGCGGTCACTGCGTCAGCAGACGCCGTTGCGGCACGTCGTGTATACGGCGGGTGCTGGATCGGCGTCGTCGGTGGTTGGCCGGGCGCGCGCTACGCATAAGGTTGATGACCGGATGTGGGCGAGTCCGCTCATCAAGGCCGGAGACGAAGTGGCGTTCGAGCGAGAATACGATGGCGCGTACGGGTACGTGTTGAAGGGCACCAAGTACCGCCTCGCGGTCGACGAGTTGAACGCGCGATTCGCGGTTGAAAACGTCGCTCAGGGGTGGGAAGTCGTCCACGAAGGGTTGGCGGCGCGCTTTCCTGATCACGCCGCGGCGCTTCGCGCTCGCGTCAGTGCACTCGGGATTCCCAGGTGGTTGGACTGGGAATTCCAGGTCGACGATCTGATCGAGACGCTGATGAAGCCGTCTGGATGCGTGATCGCTTGGGAGCAGGGCTGCGGCAAGTCTCGGCTCGCGCTCGCGCTTATTCTGGCGGCCGGCGTCAAGCATGGGCTGATCGTGGTGGAAGCACGCCTGGTTTCGGAGCTGTTGGCCGAAGCTGCGCTGACGCCGATTGGTACGGACGAAATCAAGGTTATCGAGTCGCCCGCCGATCTGGACGATCTGCGCCGCTTCAACCTGATCTCGTACGAGCGCTTGCGCATGGTGGTCGATCCATCGCAGTCGAGACGCGCGACGTATGCGCACCGCCTGCGGCGCCGAATTGGCCTGCTGGTCGCCGACGAAGGGGAGCGTCTTGCGAACCCGACAAGCGACCAAAGCCGCGCGCTGTGGCGATTGTCGGCACGCCGGCGGTACGTGCTGACGGGTAGCCCAATTCCGAACTACCCGCGAGACGCGTTCGGTCTGATCGCATTTGCAGGTGGCGATGGGACTGCTGCTCAACCGTATGGGTACCGTCGCGGTTACCTCGAACAGAACTGGCTCCAGTCGGTCGAGTACGCCGACCGCGGCATTGATCGATTCCGGGACGATTTCGTCGTGACCGAGTGGGTCACGTGGCAATTCGCGGAGAACCTGCAGGATGGGGCGAAGCGCGAAGTGCCGAAGATCGGAAACCTGTCGCTCTACCGCGCGATGCTCGCGCCGCACCTCAAGCGTCGCTTGGTGTGCGAGCCGGACGTCGCGAAATACATCCAGATCGAGGCGCCCGAAATACACGTTCATACCGTGGACTGGGAGCCGGACCATCTCGCGATGTACTTGCGCGCGGCCGACGACTTCGCATCTTGGTACCGAGATCGCCAGAAGGACGGCACATCCTGCAATCTGGTGACGATCCTCGCGAGAATGCGGGCGGTGCACTTCGCCGCAAACTATCCGCAGTACGGGATGGAAGGCATCGAGCGGCGGAGCGGACTGACCAGCAAGCAGAGTGCGGTGATCAACCGGATGCGGGAGATTGCTGCCGAAGGAAAGCAGGCGATCGTATTCGCCGAAAACCCCGGCGTGCTGAATCTGATCGCCCGCGAGCTCGACGCGAGCAAGATCGACACGGTACTGTTCCATGGCGGTATCTCGATAGCCAAGCGGGTGAAAGCAAAGGACCAACGGTTCCTTACCGGACTCGCAACGGGCCTGCTGTCGACCAAGGAGTCGGGTCGGGCAGGCTACAACCTCCCGAACGCGGACTATGTCTTGTTCTACGACCGGTCATGGACCTGGCGTGCGGAGTACCAGGCTATGCGGCGGGCCTTGCGGTGGAATCGCAAGGGACGGTTGCGTGTCGAGTACTTCCACCTGCCCGGGAGCATTGACGTCTATCAGGACCAGATGGTCGCGCACAAGCGTGATGCGATGCAGGCAGGTCTGGACTGGGCGACACCCGAGCTCGAGGACGAGGCGTTTCTGCACATGGACACCTTGTTGGACGCGTTCGTTGAAGACGTTGCACGGCTTCACGGCGAAAAAACGTACGCCATGCGCAAATTGTTGAAGGAGGCAGTGTAATGAAAGCAGAACGGAGCGTGACTGTTTCGATTGGTGATGGTGTGGTGACGATCAAGCGGGATGGGTCGAGTACTGCGACCGTTGCGGGTGTTCTCGGGAAAGTGATGAAGGGCGGCGCGGAAGTGGTATGCCTCGACCGCCTGGTTCACCAACCGTACGAGACCGAGTTTGTGGGATGGATGGTCAGCGGCGCTGTCACGACTTTGCTCAGTCGCTCCGTCACTGGAGAAGTTGCAGCGTAGCGTTCTGTGGACGTCCCCAGCTCTTTTACTCAGGCCCGATCGTTTGATCGGGCCTTTTTTTTCGATCACCGCGGGAGCCGCGTTGCGCAACCGGCGAAAGCTAGCTCGTTCTTTTGGGCTTTTCGCCGGGCCCCCGAAAATTCAAGCGGTATCTTTTCCTCATCTACCGCGTCTTCGACGCATCGACTCAGCCGGTGCCGCCGGCATTCCTTTCCAACCCCATCGGGAACCACTCCCGATCGGGGGCAGGTTCCCTCTTCGGAGATCCTGCCATGCAACAATTCCCTCTGCAGCAACCTACTATCAAGCTCGGACGCATCAAGCTGGGCCGGAACCCTCGCACGTACTTCGATGACGCCAAGATGGCCGAAATGAAGGCGTCGATCTCGGCTCGCGGTGTTGATACGCCGGTTATCGTCCGTCCCCTCGACGACGGATTCTTCGAACTGATCGCCGGCGGCCGTCGGTACAAAGCCGCGCTCGAAATGCGTGGCGATGACTACGACATGCCGGTGAACGTCAAAGACGTGGATGCGGTGGAGGCGGAAGAAATCGCCTTTACCGAGAATATCCAGCGTGACGACATGTCCCCCGGTGACGAGGCAGTCGAGGCGGCGCGCCTCCTCGGCCGCTGTCAGGGGGATCGCGAAGAGGCTGCCAGGCGGATCGGCTGGAGCCTTCCCACGCTCAACAGCCGTCTAGCGCTGCTGAACTGCAGTAATGAAGTCCTCATCGCCCTGAACACGCACCAGATTCTTCTGGGTCACGCGGAGCTGCTTGCCGCGCTGTCCAAGGAGAATCAGGATCGCGTGCTTCCGGTGATCATCTCCGAGAAGAAGTCCGTTACCGACGTGCGAAAGCTCGTCGAGAGTGCGGCATGCTCTCTGTCCGCCGCGATTTTCGACAAGACCGATTGCGCGGTGTGCCCGCACAACTCGGCGATGCAATCCGAGATGTTCGGCGAGTCGATCGCGACGGGTAACTGCACGAATCGCCAGTGCTACAACGGGAAGACGGACAAGCAGCTCGAGGTCACGGCCGCGGGCTTGCGTGACGAGTTCCCGACCGTGCGTATCGTGCGCGCCGGCGACAATCACACGCGGGTTCAACTCGCGGTCGATGGGGCGAACGGCGTTGGCGCCGAGCAGGCGAAGGCGTGCCACGGCTGCCAGAACTACGGCATCGCGGTCAGCGGATTGCCGGATTCTCTCGGCAAGACCTTCCGCGGCCAGTGTTTCGACACTGTCTGCAATATGCGAAAGGTTGCGGACCGGATCACGGCTGAGAAGGCGGCGGCGAAAGCTGCGACCTCTGACGCCAAGGGTTCGCCCGTCTCGACTAAAGCAGCGGGCAAGAGCGCATCGAGCTCCGACGCCGCGGCGCCGGCTGAGGTAACCGTGGTCGCCGAGTCCGACCGGGTGAAGCAATACCGTGAGGCACTTTGGCGCAAGGCACTGCGGCGCGACGTCGGCAAGAACGCGGCGCTCGCGCGACAGTACCTGATCGCGATTGTCCTCTCGGGCTATGCGCGCCAGATCAAGGAAGAGGTCTTCCGCTCCGTCTACGAAAAGGTGACCGACGAAAAGGCTCCCGCTTCTGATTTTCCGAAATCCCTCTTGCTCGCTGGCGCCACGTCCGATGAGCAGGCAGCAACCCTGGTCACCGGCATGTTCGTCGCGGCGGTCGAAGGTCTCGACGTCTCGTATCTCAAGCAACTCTGCAAGCACCACAACCTCGATCTGACGCAGTACTGGACGCTCGACAAGGTGTTTCTGGATCTCGTCACCAAGGCCGAGATGATGGTGATCGCCGACGAGCTCGGGCTGCGCGCGGCGATGGGCGACAACTTCAAGAAAGTCTTCTCGAAGTCGAAGGCCGAAGTCATCACGGCGTTGCTCTCCGTCGAAGGTTTCACCTACGAAGGCAAGCTCCTGAAGGTTCTCAAGTTCTAAGCAGCGGGCGGCCCCTGGCCGAGTCGCATCGACATTCTGCGCCGCCTCGAGCGGCGTATATTTTTGGAGATTCATATGTTTCAAGCACTCGAACCGCTACTTCGTTCCGCGGAGAAACTGGTTTTATCGCTGACGATGGATGGCGACAGCATCGTCGTGTTTTTGACGCCGGCAGGTGGCAAGGACTCGATGCTGCGACAGCCGTTGATCCTGAACGCGACGGCCGCAGAGCTCGACGAGGGCTTCGCGGCGGCGATCGGCAGCTTTACCGCTGCGCACCGGTCACTCGGTGAACAGGTGGCGGTCACCAATGCCATTCTCGAGTCCCAGCAGCAGTCGCAGGCGACGAAGGCGCAGAAGGCATTGTCGAAAGCGTCGACGCCTGCGGCCGCGAATGCGGCTGTGGCCGAAGACGCTGATGCAGACGAGGAAGGGGCCGGAACGGCCGGCGCATCGCCCGATGCGATTCCCCCGGCCGACGAGATGCCGGCCGGCACGGATCTGTCCTCGTTGCTTCTGTGAGGTAAATCATGTCGATCAGCATTTCTGCACTGGTACGCGAGTTCACCTACAACGGTATGGCGCTCATGGATCCCGGGCCGGCATTCTCGGCGGACCAGGTGCGTGATCTGTACACCGCCCAGTATCCGGAGCTGACGACCGCTGCGGTCGACGGCCCGGACATGAAGGGGGAGGTGGCGCACTACAAATTCGTCCGCGCGGCGGGTGCCAAGGGCGCCCATGCGTAAACGCGATCTGCTCAAAGCCTTGTCTGATCCGGATGGTGGCTTCAACCAACAGGAACCGGCCGATAGGCCGGTTTTTTTATGTGACAAGGAAATGCGGAAATGTTCTTCGATCCTGCACTCCCTGATTCAAGCATCACAGCTGGCTCGGCCGCAGTCCGGCAACCGCCACGCGCTGCCCCTGCCCGACGTCGACTTGCCGCTGATCTTCTGACGCTTCCCTCCTTCTCGGCAGAGGTGCCGGGGGCGGTTCGGTTGAAGTGGCGTGAAGACGTGAACCTGTCGGATTTGGTTCTGAAGCATTTCCAGTATGGGCCTTTGCGCGCAGGTGATGTTCAGGATCCGGCCGACGCCGGCGACGCGCTCCAGCAGGCGTTTCATGCGTGGACGCGACGCCAGTATGGGCTTCTTTCTCGGCTCCGATTCGCGCCGCATCTGTTCGACGCGCATGCGGTTCGAGATGTTCTCGATGGCCTCGGTAACGGGAACAACGATGACGACGCGACGCCGCTGTTCTTCGGGTTCGGCCTTGAAGATGAGTGGGTGTACTCGCTTGAAGGGGCGATCGAGACACTGCGGTCGGCCCACCCGTTGCTGTTCCGGACGGTGATGGCCACGTTGCACCGCGCATCGGCTCGGACGATGTTCATCCGCCTGCCAGACTGGTTCATGTACGAATTTTCGTGCTGGTACTGGGACGGCGATCCGAACATTTCGGACAAGGATGCGGACGAAGCGCTGAAGGAACGGTTCGACGACGACACCGAAACCCGTTCTGTGTATCTGCCGTCGGTTGTTCGGCCACAGCTTTGTCCGGACGACGCTGATCCGTGTGTGTTTAGCGGCGGTAAGTGGCGTGATCGACGTGCCCTGACGGACCCGGAGCTGTTGCGTCTTCGCGCTCGCAGCAGGGGCATGCCGAGGCCCGTCTGCACCGAGGTGCTCAAACTCCGCGCGCTGATGCGCCGTAGCCGTAGTCGAGATCTGCTTCACGTGAGCTACACCGCAAACCCTGTCTACGCGCTTTGCTCGGTGGTCGTTGAGGACAACCAGTTTGTCGGCGACCTTCTCGATTGTCACTTCGACAATGAAGCCCAAACCGGTGATGCGACCACCTACAGCGGATTTTCCCGTTTGGCGTCGACTCCGAAGGCTATCCGCCGCCAGTACGCCGACCTGGCGCTGGCGTTTCGCATTCTCACTCACCTTGACCGGCTTCTGGCGCTGGTGAGTCATCCCACTTAAAGGAGTGTGTTATGTCTGGTATCTCCGCCGGTAGAACCGGCTCGGATGTCGCGTTGTCGCAAGCGTTGTTGCTCTATACGGGCAAGGACGGTGCGCATTTTGCGACAGCCCACGCTGTCATCGCTGACCGCCAAAGCGGCCGACCCGTCATTGGCGCCGGTCGGCCGCTCGACCGGAAGGTGCTTGTTCAAACGCTTCAGCAGCTCGCCGAGCACGTCGCGCCGCGGGCGGAGTTTTTGCCAGCGACGGTGCTCGGGGTGTCCCCTGAAGCAGTCACGTGGTGGTGTCCGCCAGCGATGCGACGGGTGTTCTTCGAATGCGAGAACCTAGGGAAGCGAAGCGCCGTTGTACCGCATCCGGGGCTGGTGTTCCAGGCCTCGAATCAAGGCTTTCGCGTGTTCGCGGTGGCATGCAGCGATCGCCCCGTTCGCGAGACACCGTTGTTCGAGCCGCCGTACTTCAACACCTGGGACGTGGGGCGAATCTGCATCGGCAGTGCGCAGGTTCCGAAGCGCGTGGATGTGGCGTCGATTGGCGGCTGGGAAGCCGGGTTCTTCGATTCGGCGTTCACGCATCCGAACGCCGGCGGCAAACGGATCGAGTACAAGGACGGCGAGTACGCATTCTGGCGAGACATGCTCGACGGCAAGTTCGGCGAGACGTTTCCGCTCAACGCGCTGGTGCCGATGAAGCGGACGCTCGAGCAGCTGGTCAACGGCCAAGTCGGGAGGGGCGCATGAATCCGCTCGATACCGTTCTCCAGCAATCCTTCCCGTCGGTGATGGTTCCGTCGCGGGAGGTCGTTGTCCCGATGACGCGGTCGGGTGAGCGCCTGCTCATCGCATCGGATGGCGTCTATCTCGAAGTTCTGCGTCCCTGGGTGCGCGTGGTGCGTCGCATCGCGCAATACGCAGTCTCGACAGCTGTCCCGTACGGGAAGGCCGAAGAGACGACGGCGCTCTTGTGCGGGCAGATTCCGGCCGCGCTGGTCGCGGAGTTTTATGTGATGGCCCGGGCGGCGTTGCCAAACGAGGTCGGTGCGTGGATTGTCTGGAACAGCGTGACCTGTGCGTTCCGCATCGTTGCGTTGCCTTCGCTGTCGCACGGGCCAGGGCATTTGGTCTATGAGCGGCCGCGACTGGCAGACGGCGAATGGCTGGTGGTGGATTGCCATTCCCATGGCGCGGGCCCGGCGTTCTTCTCGCGCACGGACAATCAGGATGACAAGCATGACGTGAAGTTTGCGTTCGTGTTGGGCCATTGCGATCGTACGCCCTCAGTCGCGCTGCGGCTTTGCGCGAAGGGGATCTTCGAGAAGTTCGAACGCGTGCCCGAGTCGTGGGCGAGTGCGCTGATGATGGAGGTGGTGTGATGAGCGAGGTGATCACTCATACTATTCCGGCCGACATGCTCCGCCGGCCGTGGCGCGTCGTAGTGGTTGGAGCCGGCGGGACCGGGAGCGCATTTCTTCCCAGTCTCGCGCGGCTGCATCACGCCATGATCGAGCTCGGCCACCCTGGCGGGATCGAGTGCACGGTGTACGACGACGACACCGTCAGCGACACGAATGTCGGACGGCAGGGGTTCTATCCCAATGACGTCGGACATTACAAGGCACTGCTGCTCGTGAATCGGCTCAACAACCTGATGGGAACCAACTGGATTGCGGAGCCGCGGCGTGTCGATTCGTCGGTGCGGATCGTCGCCGACATCGTGGTAGGTTGCGTCGACTCACGTCGCGCGCGGCACGTCATCGTGCAGGCAGCGAAGCGCGGGAAGTGTCGTTACTACCTCGACTGCGGCAATGAGACGGATCGTGGTCAGGTCATTCTCGGGGAGTTCGGCAAGGCCCGGCATGACCGATTGCCCCACGTGGGCGATCTGTTCCCGGAGCTGCTGAACGCCAAGAACGACAGGGGCGACGACACACCGTCCTGCTCGATGGCCGATGCGCTGCGCAAGCAGTCCCTGGTCATCAATCAGGCGATCTCGATACAGGCATTCAACCTGCTCTGGACGCTTTATCGGACGGGGTCGCTGAAGTACTCGGGCAGCTTTGTGAACCTGGAGACGGGTCGCACAAGCCCCATACCGATCGATCCCGCCGCATGGGCGCGTTTCGGGTATGACGCGCCAAAGCCGAAGAAGTCGAGGCCTCGCAAGCGCGTGGACCCGATGGATCCGCATATCCCGTGGTAGCTTGCCAACACAACTTCAACCAGCGCCACCCGAGTCATCGGGCTGGCGCTTTTTTTCGTCCAGAGGAAAGCGGGGCGGTTTTCTCGATGATTCTGGCGCGCGGCGCCGGCGCGCAGTCCTACACTGATCCTGTTTCTCGCGCTTCTGCGCATCGACCCACCCGCACCGGCTCCGCCCGTGCGTATTTCTCTCACCGACCACGCGTCGGCTCCTCTGTCAGGGCAATTTCCCTGACGGGCGATTGCCCTCTTTTTTGAGGCAATCGCCATGTTCAAGCTTCTCATCTCTGTTCTGCTCCTCGCTTCGTTGACCGCGTGCGCTTCGTACGACTTCGGTTCCCCCGACGTCTACCAGCGCTACGACGTTCAGCGCGCGGGAGAAATCGAGGCGGCCACGGTCGTCAGCGTGCGCGGCGTCACGATCAGCAACGAGTCGGACCGTTCCGGTCTGGCATCGCTGTTGAGCGCGGGTGTCAGCGCATTTCTCGGTTCTCGCATGATCGGCGGCGGCAACGGCCGGTACATCGCTGGCGCGCTTGCTGGCGCCGGTGCGGCCTATGTGTCGCAGCGTCTGTCGGAATCGCTCGCGCGTCACGCCGGCCTTGAGGTCGTCGTGCGCACGGTGTCCGGCCGCACGTTGGTCGTCGTTCAATCCGACGAGCAGCGCTTCGCTCCGGGTGATCGCGTGATGCTCGTCAGCAGTTCTTCCGGCTTACGCATCACGCGCTGAGCCGTTCATTCGCCGGCAGCCGCCGGCTTCTTCCTGCATAGCGAGGTTCCCGTTCGGGGCCTCGCTTTTTTATTCCGAGGGCAAGATGTTCAAGGTACCGAAAATTCTGTACGCGGACCGGCGCGCGGGTGGCGTTGCGTCCGACGCTGCGCTGACCCACCATGCGACGCGGCGGCTGCATCGTGTTGCGCGCGACCTGCGGTTGCGAGCAGGTGAGCACGAGGTCGTAGCCGAGCCGGCGAAGGCCGGCCGCGGCTGCCGTGTCACCCTGCGCACCAGTCGGATGATGCTCGAGGTTGTGGATTCGACTTCGCGCCAGCATGTCGCGGTGTCGTTTCGCACTCGACGAGGTCACCGAGACCTGTCGGGCGGCGGTGACAATGTCGTGCCGCTCACGCAGCTCGACACGGACGAGGGCTACCAGGCGTTGCTTGGCGGCCTGCGGCTCGTGGATGGTCTCGATGGCGACCGGCGATAGGGGGCGTGATGCAATTCGTCGACGTCTGCATCGAGTATCCCTCCGGGATCTCGATCATCGATCGCGGGTCCTACGACGCGGAATTCGGCATGGTCTATGTTTCGGCCCGTGTCCGTGCTTTCCTGGCGGTCGTGCATGAGAGTGAATCGCCGCCGGCGATCACCGCATCCTGGGATGGGAATGAGGCAAAGCTCATTCAATCGACGCTCGACAGCTTTACTGTCGTCTCGGTAGAGCAGCCGGCCGCCTTGCCGCGGTCCCGGCTGGGAGCGCGACTGGTTCGCGCGTCCTGGTCCAAGGACCAGCGGCAGCAGTTCGGACGGTTCTGCCATACGCTGACGGTCTCGTCGATCGTTGGTGTGGTCGGCTACGTGCACGCTATCTCCGAATTCTCGATCTGGGCCGCGATGAACGTTGCCGCTCTGGTCGTGATAGGTGTGGTAACTTATATCGTCGGCATGGATTCCATGAACGGAGAATGAATATGTACTTCGGTCCTGTTGCACTGCTTCTGACGCTGGTGTTCTGCGGCTACGGCATCGTCGCATGCGAACGCGGTCGCAAGGCGGAGCGCGACCAACGTCGTTCTCTGCGTCACCACACGCACTAAATCGATTTGACGGCCGCCCGTCTGGGCGACCGCCTTCTTATCAAGGGCTGCACCTCACGGTGTGGCCCTTTTTATTTTTGGGGTTTCAATGTCTGAAGTACTGGAGCGGCCGGTATCGCGGTCGCAGGATGCGTTCGAACTCGAAGGTAAGACGGTCGACGAGGTTGCTCGATGCATCGAGGACTCACTTCGTGCTACCGAGCTCGAGCCGGAATGGGTGTTCGTCGCCAATCGGTCGATGTATGCGAACGAGGCCGTTTTTGGTCGAAAGCCATGGTCCAAATGGCCGGCTGCTGGCGAGAATAGGCGGCGTTGCTGCGTGTCGATCGAGCGGGGTCAGTCGGAAGGGTGGATCGTCCGTCTCGACACTGTTTGGCTCGATGCGGCGTTGGGCGTCGGCCACTGGCGAACTCAACCGCTCATTCGCATCAAGACGCTGACGCGTTCCCATGGCTGGGCCGTTGCAGCGGTGGTATCGAACCTGCTCGACATCGACTGACGCGTCACCTTCAATTTTTCCCAATCCGGGGCAACTGCCCGGATGGGGTGGTTGCCCCTTTTTGCAAGGACAACCACTGATGTACACGATCCAAACTCCCGACGCATCGATCCACGTCGACACCCTCGCACACGTATTCCGCGTGTTCTTTCACGACGCAGCGTTATCCGCGTACGAAACGACCGAGATCTCGCTCACGTGTGACGGCGCGCCGCTGCCGATCCTGCGCTATAACGGCATCTTGACCGTTCGGCAGCCAGGCACGGCCGAAGCGATCTTCACCGCGCTTTTCGAAGAAATCCGCAACCGCTGGTTTAGCCGGGACGGGCGGCAGCTGCAACCTTGGCAAGTCACGCGCAAGCGCTGGGAGGTCTTCCAGTTCATGTTCGAGCTGGCGACGAAGCCGGCATGGATGCTGTCCGGCGAGCAGCTCGAGGCCGAAGTCGAGGCCGCGCGTGGCGCCGGTCGGCGCTTCCACTTGCCGGATATCTGTGAGCGCGTCGCAAACGCGCTGTTCGGCTTCACGTCGCAAGGGCCGTGTCTCCCGCTCTCAGGCGGCGTAAACGGTCGGCACGAGGTTCATGTGGCCTATGCGCTGTTTCTGGATCGGCCGATTCCTGATTCGGTGCTTGCGGACTACCGTGGCGACGCTAAGCGTTTCCAGTACGACCTGCAGTGGTTCCCCGTCCTCCTGGACGTGCCAGTTCTGCGCAACACGCTCCCGTACGACGTCATGCAGTCCGCGGTGGCGATCTACCGTCACGAGAAGAGGCAGATCGACGCCGAGCTCGGTGCCGGTATCGTCGCGGCGCTGCAATTCGCGCCGGCCGGCATCTCCTACGTGGAGGTAGACGACCGGCTGTTCGCCGCAGGTCTCGTGGACAAGCCGGATCTTCCCGAGCAGTACCAGCGTCCGGTGGACGTCGGCACCGCGGTGTCACCCGTAGCCGAGCGCCTGCGTGATCTGATCGGGGACACCGTCCTGAAGAAGTCGCTGGACAGGCTCGACACCGACCGGCAGAAAGGGCGGATCTCGCTGCGGCAGTACACCCTGCAGGTTCAAACGGCGAAGCTGGAGCGAGGCCGCATGACGTTCGAAGGGGCCAACCTGTTTGCCGCCGATGTTGAGGCGCGTAACGTTGGCGCTTTGCTGTCAGTCCTGGACCACGCGGCCGGCTGGAACGACCAGAGCAAGCGGGTAATGCGTGAGCAATTCGGTGTTTCATTGCGCGGTCTGAACTCGACGCGTCGACGGCGCGCGATTTTCGCGTTCTGCGGCTACGACGAGGCGGCACAAGCCAAGTGGGAGGCAAAGCAGGACGCCGCCCGCGCACACCGCCGCGCCGAAGAGGCCGCCAACGATGCGAAGAAACAGGCAGACCGAGCCCGGTACCGAACGCCCGGCAACGTGCTGATCACGGGCGTCGAGCACGTCGACCAGGCGATCGCTGACGGCTACTCGGAGATCCGAAGCTTTTGCCATGGTGCGGCGACGCGCTATGCGTTGGCGAAGCCGGGTTCGACCGAAGGGCGCACGCTCCACGCGACGAACGGCACGCTGGACTATGCGCGCTCGCGGCTCACGCAGCTGGCAGCTTGATCGAGGGGGGATTATGCGTTTCGATCGAACTATCCGTTACGAGGACTACATCTGGACGCGTCGCAAGGAACTGGCCTTCCTGAATCGGCACAAGCGTATTGTGAAGAAGCTCGAGCGTGACTGTCCCTTGTTCGCGGACCAGCTCGCGCCAGCGCCTGAAACGGACGTCGATGCAGAGAAGGCGTTGCGCACAGAACGGGCCCGGAAAAGCGAGCAGCGGATGCGCGACCACGACGCGCGTGTCTGGCGCTCGGGGCGTGCTGCATATTTCGCGTGTCCCCCGGAGATGCGTGGCCGCATCATGGCCGAATGGCGAGCATGGCCGGGGCCGGCGAAACCGCAGTACTTCGTTTACGTGGTTGAGAAGCACAACGGTGTTGGCGAGGAGCGAACGCGAAAGATGCGTGAGCGGGACGCCGAGGGCCTGGCGAAAGCACTTCCGATGGTGAGCGTCCAGGGCGATCTGCTTGGGATGTGAGGGAGCTTCACCACTCGTTTTTGAACAACCGGCGCCACGTGCGCCGGTTTTTTTTCGTCCATACGGAACTGGGTGGTTTCAAAGCCCCGTGAATTTCTCGATCTTTCCGGCCTGCACGCAGGATAGCGGCTCCTACACTGGCTTTACTCACCGCGTCACCGACGCATCGAATCCGCCGCAATGCGCCCACTTTCAGCCCCAGGGAATCACGTCCCGCCGGGCGTCTTTCACGGGGCGACACTTCTGAGGTCACCCGTGAACCAATCTGAAACTTCCAATCCATTGCCACCTGATGCCTTGTCGATCGTCGAGATCGAGGTGGCAATCAACGTGTGGCGCAACCGCTCGCCGGCGCCGACCGGGCCCGACGAGCTGATCGTTCTCTGTGCCGAGGCCCGGGTTCTCGCCGACGTCTACGGCGTCATGATCGTGAACCGCGCGACGTGCGTCCCGCGATCATCGCTGACGTCGAAGCAGGCCGCAGCGCTCATCGGAGCTCGTTCGTAGGCATCAACTCGCGTCTCAGGACGCATCGAATCGCCGCATTGCGGCATCTTCAATCGCCCCGCAGGGTCACGTCCCTGCCGGGCGTGATCACGTGGGGCTATTTCATTCAAGGCCCCCATGAAACTCTCTCCCGCACGCCTCACCCAGCTGCTCGCCACCTACATCCCGAAGCGCCTTCCGGTGCTGATTACCGGCCGGCCTGGTATTGGCAAATCCGACATCGTCGAAGCTGCCACCGAGGAGGCGGAGCACGACCTGCTCATCAGCCACCCGGTTGTCGAAGATCCGACCGACTCGAAGGGTTTGCCGTTTCCGTTGGCCGATGGCAGGCATGCTCGATTTTTACCTTTCGGCGACCTCGAGCGCGCGCTGTCGGCAACGCGCCCGCTCGTCTGGTTTCTCGACGACCTCGGGCAGGCGTCGCCGGCGGTGCAGGCGGCCAAGATGCAGCTGCTGCTCGCACGCCGCATCGGTGAGCACCAGTTGCCCGACTGCGTGACGTTTGTCGCGGCGACGAATCGGCGCAGCGACAACGCGGGTGTCACCGGGATCCTCGATCCGCTGATCTCGCGTTTCGCGGCGGTCGTCGAGCTCGAAGCCACGGTCGACGACTGGACGGCCTGGGCGGTACGGCAGAACGTTCCGCCCGAGCTGATCGCGTTCCTTCGCTTCCGACCGGACTTGCTCTGGGAGGCGCGCAGCAGCCGCGATATCGTCGCGTCGGCAAGTCCTCGGAAGTGGGGATTTCTCGCAAAGACGATGCCGGCTGTCTCGGCTGATTTGCTGCATGACGCAATTTGCGCGACGGTCGGTGAAGGCGCCGGCGCCGAGCTGATCAGCTTTCTTTCGATCTACCGCGCTCTGCCGTCGGTCGACGCAATCCTGTTGGACCCGAGCCGGGGCGCAATCCCGGACGAGCCGAGCATCCTGTACGCCCTCACTGCGGCGCTCGCGCACAAGGCGAGCGATGGCAACTTCGAGCGAGTTCTGCAGTATGCAGGCCGGCTCGCCGATACCGGGAACCGCGAGTTCACGGCGGTGCTGGTCCGTGACTCGATCGCGCGCACGCCCGATCTGCAGAACCACCATGCGTTCATTCGTGCGCAAGGTGGGGCGATCGGAAAGATCATCCGCGGCGAGTAACCGCCTTCAAACCCTGTAGTGCGTTTCCCTGTTGCCACGGCCGATTCCGGTCCGTGGCTTTTTTTCGTCTCGACATTTTCTATCTATCTGGAGCTATCCATGAACATTACCGATCTGCAATCGAAGGTCATGCTGTCGTCCGTCGCGATTTCCACGTGGGTCGCCCGTCGCTACGACGGGAAAGTCACCGAGGAGGTCGAGAAAAGCCATAGTGCGCGCGGCATCGGGCGCTTCAACAAGCGCCTGCTGCCGGAACATGCACCGAGCTATGCCGAAGTGCTGTCGATCGGCAACCGGATCCGCTCGCACTACTACAGCCGGACGCTGAAGTACGACCAACTGGGCGTGCGCCTGCTGCCGACCATGGTCTACATGGAACTGGCCGATCGGCTGCGCGCGATGAAAGACGAGTTCGATCTCGCCGTGTCGATCTTCCTGACGAACTACCTCGACCTGAAGGAGCAGGCGAGGGCAGAGATGAACACCCTGTACAACGAGGCGGACTATCCGAGCCTGGCGGAGCTGAAGGGCAAATTCGGCGTCAAGCTGTCGGTGCTGCCGTTCCCGGACGCCAGCCAGTTCGGTGTCGATCTGCCGAACGATGTCCTCGCGACATTGCGCACGGAGATCGATGAGCACGCGGTGGCATCGATCCAGACCGCGAACAACGACCTGGTCGGGCGGTTGTACGAGGCCGTTTCGACGATGGCGTCTCGCCTGTACGCGACCGGCAACGTCCGTCTCGACGTCGCGAACCATGTGCGCGAGTTGTGCGACCTGCTGCCGAAGCTGAATTTCAGCGACGACCCGAAGCTTGCGCACATCCTCACGGAGGCGAAGCAGCATCTCGCCGCGCACAACGGTGCGGATCTGAAGGAGTCGCGAGTGCTCCGGTCGCAGGTTGCCAGCAAGGCAACCGAGATCGAGGGGTTGATGGCTGCCTTCATGGGCGGCACGCCGGCGGCGCCGCTGACTGACCAGATTCCGGTTCAGTCGGCGACGGGGCTGTCGTTCCTCGCCGCTGCATGAGGTCGTCATGGACTCACGCATCGCGAAGCAACGCACGGCGCTGGTGCTCGACCATCCGTTCATCGGTGCCTTGGCGCTACGGCTCAAAATCCGCGAGGACCTGAGCTGCAAGACGTTCTGGACGGACGGCGAGACGCTGGGCTACAACCCGACCTATGCCGAGCGCCTGAACGATCTGGAAGTCCGCGGCGTGCTCGCCCATGAGATATGGCACGTAGCCAGCGGCCACTGCTGGCGACAAGGTGATCGTGACCCAAACGGCTGGAACGAGGCGTGCGATTACGTCGTCAATCTGATGGTGGAGGCCGCCGGGATGCAGCTTCCGTCGGGCGCGCTCATCGACCACCGCTTCAAAGGAATGTCTGCCGAGGAGGTGTACGGCGTCCTCTCGCATGAGAAGCGCCAAGCGGCGAAGCAACCTGGTGGTAAGCAGGCAACCGATCCGCAGTCGGGCGGTAAGGCGGACAAACCGGCAGGTTCGGCGGGCTCGCCCGGCGCTCAACCGGCGGATTCTGACGACGACCAGTCGTGCGAGCCGGCGCCTTCGTGCGGTGAAGTCCGGCAGTACGCCGGACCCGGCAAGGCGGCGAAGGAAGCTGAGTGGAAGGTGGCCGTGCTGCAGGCGGCCAAGGCGGCGCAGGCCTGCGGCAAATTCGGCGGCGCGCTGCAAGCTGCGGTCGCGCAGGTCGTTTCGGCGGTGGTCGACTGGCGTTCGCTCCTTCATCGTTTTGCGCAGGACGCGGCGCCGACCGACTATACGTGGGCGCAGCCGAACCGCCGCTACCTGCACCTCGGGATGTATCTGCCGTCCCTGAACGAGCCGGCGGTGGGCGACGCGGTCTTTGTACGCGACGCCAGCGGCTCGGTCTGGGATGAAACGCAGGCGCAGTTTGCGGCCGAAATCCTGGCCGTCGCCGATGCGGTTCGCCCGCGGCGGTTGATCGTGCTGGATTGCGACGTCCGCGTTACGCAGGTTCAGGTATTCGAGCGCGGCGAGCCGGTCGAGCTGGCGCCGCTGAAGGGCGGCGGTGGCACCTCGTTCATCGATCCGTTTCGGCGGATCAAGGGCGAAGACATCGAACCGGCGTTTCTCGTGTACCTGACCGACATGGATGGTACGTTTCCGTCCGAAGAGCCGGCTTACCCGGTTCTATGGGCGTCGACGACACCGCTGAAGCGCGCTCGGCGCGCGCCGTTCGGCGAGACGATCGAAGTCGTCTGCTGAGCGGCTGCAATGGCTCGCTATCTCCTGAAACACACCCGGTCCTCGCGACCGGGTTTTTTTTCGTCCTTCGCAAACGCATGCCACTAGTCGAGACGTTCGAGAACGGAGAAAGCTATACGTTTTTCTGGAGCATTTCGGGTTTGCTCCCTCAACCGGTTGCGCGCGATACCGCGCATTGAGCGCGTCGCGACGCGGTTCGACACACGCGCGAAAGCTGCTCAATTTAGCTGTTCTTTCGGGCGATTGGCGGATGTGCCAGCTTGAACAATAGCTGCATGTCTGAAATTGCCGAAAGTCCCTTCCTGAAGGTCGCGCGACTCGAAGAGAACGCCGTGAAGCTGTTCTTCGAGTCGTTGAAGCTGATCGAAGAACCGCTACATAACCCGAACGTCGCCGAAGTGTTGATTAACAACGCAGGCAACATCTGGGTCGAAGAGCGGGGTGCGATGCATCGCCTGGACGCTCAGTTCAATCCGATGACCTTGACCGGCGCTATCCATTCGCTCGCGGCCTCCGTCGAGAAGTCGGCGCTGCGGGGGACCGCGCAGGGGATTATCAACGCAGGGCACGACAATCTCCGGATCGCCGCAGTAATGACACCGACGGCCATCGACGGAGATGCGCTCGCGATACGTCGACATCGTGAAACGAATCTGGCATTGGGTGACTATACCCGGCTGGGGGCGTTCTCTCGTGTGCACGCGAGACGCGCGACCGAGCGGGCAATCTTCCCGCCGGGCGCTGAGAACGAGGTGCTGGAAGAAGCATTTGCCGAAATGGTGAGGAGCCGCGCAAACGTCCTGGTAGCAGGCGGAACCTCTACCGGCAAAACGACGTTCCTCAACGCACTCAATGGCGCGATTCCGGATGACGAGCGTGTCATCACGATCGAAGACACGAAGGAACTGAAGCTAACGGTTCCGAACCTTGTTCGCTTGCTCTCGAATCTGGATAAGGGCGTGACCGCGCAGGTGCTCGTTGCACTTTGCCTGCGGTTCCGGCCCGACCGAATCATCGTCGGCGAAGTGCGCGGCGGGGAAGCGTACGACTTCATTCAGGCGCTGAGCACTGGTCACGACGGCGGCATGGGTTCGATTCACTCGAACGATGCGCGCGGCGGCCTGAGCCGCCTCGAGAGCCTCGCAATGTTGGGTTTCCCGCCCGGCAGCCGCTGGGAGCTCACGGACATGCGCAAGGCGATCGCCGACTGCTTCCACTACGTCATTCACCTTCGTCGCACAGGCGAGCTCCGCCACGTGTCCGAAGTGCTGGCCATCAAGGGTTTCAAAGACGGGGACTACGTCCTCGAACGCGTTTTCTAACCACACGGGGTTTTTCGATGAAGAAGCACATTCAAACGTTCTGTTCGCTGATCAAGAAAGAGGCGCTGGGCCCCACCCGCTATTTGTTCGGGCGGGGCCAGCGGATCTCGACTCTGATCGCACTGGTTCTCACGTTTGTGGCGCTACCCGCAAGAGCGGTTGACTTGGGCGACCTGGGTAATGCCGCCAACTTCATCTGCCTGATTCAGGCGTACGTCAGTGGGCCGTGGCTGTTCGGGATCGGCATCGTGCTGATCATCGTCGGTGGCGTCCTGATCGCCAACTCGGAAAGCAACTTCGGGAAGCTGCTTTCGACGGTGATCGTGGGTCTCGGCTTTGCGTCGTGCGCGACTGCGCTCGTCAAGAACCAGCTGAAGATCAACTACACCTGTGCGTGAACAGAAAAAAGTTAGCCGCTCGCTTTCGCTGCCGCGCCAGATGGGCGGCGCCGATCGCGGCCTCGCTATCGCCAACGGGACCCTGACAGCGTTGCTCTGCTACAGCAGCATGTCGCCGATCTATCTGGTCATCGGCATCGTCGTGCACTGGGTGCTCCGTTGGCTGTCGTCGAGCGATCCGTGGTGGAAAGAGGTGCTGGTCGTCTACAACCGGTACCCCGATGTGCACGAGCCGTTGCCTACCGCCGATGTCGCCGCCCGATTCCGGCGGCCATATGGATTTGATCAGGAGCTGCCGCTGTGAGCGCGAACCCGAAGCGTCGTGCGATTCAGGAAATCGCCCCGTGGGCGACCATGGTGACCCCCGAAGATATTCTCAACAAGGACGGGTCACTGTTGACGCTTTACACGTTCGAAGGCGTGGACGCAGATAGCCCGAACTCCGACGAGATCTCGGCCGCGCGTGACAATCTCGACCACGCCTGCAAGAACTTCGATCATCGGATCACGGCATGGTGGCGCATGTCGCATCGACGTGTCCGGGGCGAGATTGGTGGTCAGTTCGCGTCCGAGATGGATCGGCACGTCGACGCGATCAACCAGAAGAGCGTTGGGAGTGGAAGGTACTTCCGGAACACCCACTCGCTCGCGCTCGCGTACACGCCTGAGACGGGGATCAACAAGCTTTTCGAGAAGATCGCCTATCACATCACGGTGGGGGGCAAGTCGGTACCGATCGCCTTGCTCGAGACCATCAAGGATATGGTGTTCGCGCGCAGTGCATTCGTGTTCGACATGGAGCGGATCGCGTCGGATATCAAGCGCTTCGAAGGGATCCTGGACGCGTTCAAGGGTGGGGTGGCGCGGCTCAAGATGAAGCGGCTCCAACTTCAGAACGCGCTCGCCTTCCTCCATCAGACCGCCAATCCGTCTGTTCCTCCGCGGCGCGTGCGTTACCCCGTGACGATGCTCGACACGCACCTGACGGAAAGCTTCGTGACGTACGGTGCGGAACACATCATGTTCGAGTCCGCATACGGCACGCGGTACGCGAAGATCATCGCGGTGAAAGAGTGGATGGGCTTCCAGGAGGCCGCGCTCGATGTGCTCGCGGACGTCGATTCCGAGTTCGACGTGTGCGTGATGTTTCGATTCCTGTCGACCAGCAAGGCGCAGGCGTACATCGAGAAGATGCGCAAGTTCTACAAGGTCGCTGCGTTTAGTCCGGTCAAGGTACTGAAGAGCTTCTTCTCGAAGGATGAGAAGAAGGAAAGCATGGAGAACGAGAAGGGGCGCGAGATTCTCGCCGAAGAGGCGGAGAACGCCCTCGCGCGCCTAATCGCCGACGGACAGCAATACGGCTTCGCAAACATCTCGGTAGTCGTCTATGGGGACACGATCGATGAGTGCGACGACAACGCGCGCGAGATCGTCGGCCGCATCGGTAACGCCGGTTTCGGTGTGCTCGTCGAGAAGCGGAACCTCGCCGCGGCGTGGGCATCGACGCTGCCCGGTAGGTGGGACCAGCAGAAGCGGCTGCAGTTCGTCGAAACGCCGGTGGTCTCAGACATTGCGCCGGTGCGCGGTGTTGCCGAAGGGACCGACGTCAACCAGTGGCTTACGCAGCAGCTCGGACAGAAGGTCGGCCCGCTGACGCTTCTTCCGACGCGTCATCGGACCTTGCAGCGCGTCACGTTGCACGACCCGAGCGGGAAGTCTCATACGCTGATTGTCGGCCCGATCGGCGCCGGCAAGACCATCTTCCTCAACTTTCTCGTTTCACAAGCCGGGCGCTTCCAACCGCGCCGCATCAAGTTCGACAAGAACCGGTCGACGCGCATCCCGACCGTGTTTGCCGACGGCAAGTTCGTTGATGCAACCGGCAAGTTTGCGGCTGCGACACAGGTCAACCCGCTATCCCTGCTGGCCGATCCCCGACACTACACGTACGTGTCGGACTGGGTCCAGATGGCGATCGAGGGGGATGGCGAGGACTTTATCTGCACCCCGCAGCAGCAGCGAACGATTTACGAACGGGTCGTCACGCTGGCGCAAGGCTATGGCGGCGAGTACTGGACGCTTTCGTTCCTGACCACGCTGTTGCCCGTCGAGCTGCGCGAGCGCCTGCAGATCTGGACGAAGGGGGAGAAAAACGGCCGATTCTTCGATCACGTCGAAGACGCGTTCTCTCTTTCGGACGACCTGGCGATCGAGATGGGCGAGCTGTTCGAGAGCTACCCGGTCGCGGCGGCGCTGTTCATGGACTACGCGTTCTACCGCATCTCGCAATGGCTGGACGGCAAGCGCGTCACGATCATTGAGGTCGAGGAGTGTGGCTTCTTCTTCCGATACCCGCGCTTCTATGCACGCCTGGAAATGTGGGCAGTCACGATCCGCGGGCTGAATGGCACGCTCGTGATGGCAACGCAGTCGCTGAGCCAGCTTGAGCGTGTCCCGAACTTCGAAATCTTGAAGGAGAACATCCAGAACTTCTTTTTCCTGCCGAACCGCGACGCGCGGAACAACAAGCGCCTCTATCGCGATGTGTTCGGGCTGACCGACGACCAGATCGACATGATCAGCGAGGGCGTTCCCAACCGCGACTACCTATGGGTTACGCCGGATCACTCGCGGATGCTGCAGGCGAAATTCCCGAAGGAAGCGCTCGCGATCTTGCGTGCTGACGGCGCGGCCCAGCGCACGCTCGACAAGCATCTGGCCGCCGGCTCGCCGACCTGGCGCGAAGACTATCTGCAGGAAATGGCCACCGTCGACTGACAGGAACCCAATGAAGCTCAATCCGACTCCCAACCTGCAGTCGCTGTACCGCGACCTCTTCGCGCTCACTGCAGACGAAATCAACCAAATCGCCATCGGGACGCCCGTTCGCGTGCGTCTGGTGGCGCCGCCCCGGCAACAGTCGCAAGACGCACCCACGACGCCGTGCGCCGTTCATACGGCACCTCGATTCCTCGACTGAAAGGTCCCACGATGAAACTCTTGCCGTCCCTTCGCGCCGCGGCGTTCGCGGTTTCTCTCTTCGTCGCCCAGCACGCGTCGGCGTTCGAAGTGTTCGACCCGATCAACTACGTGCAGAACGTGATCTCGGCGGCCAAGGCCGTGAAGGGCGAGATCTATCAGAACACCAACATCCTCTACCAGTACCAGATGATGGTGAACGACCTGTTGCAGGCGAAGAACCTGAATCCGGTTGCGTGGAAGGCTGCGTATGACCAGATCACGGGCGATATCAACAAGGTGAAGGGGTTGGTGGGCACGCTCCAGGGGCTTTACGGCGACCTCAAGAAGGGTGGTGAATGGGTCACCCAGGTGCAGGGGTTGGTCACGCGATCGGGCAAGACGAACGCGCAGTGGTTCGCCGACATGAACACGTTGGTCCAGCAGAACGACAAGGTCGCGCGGAACCTGTTCCAGATGGGTTCGAACATCATGCAGCACACCGACGAGATGGCAAAGCGTCGTCAGGAACTGCAATCCGAGCTGTCGATGTCGCCGACCCAACAGGCGACGGCCGAGATCACGACGCACTACCTCGATATCGTGACGAGCCAGAACGCGGACATTCTGCAGCTGAATGCGGCGAAGGCCCAGAAGGACGCTCAGAAGGACGCGCAACAGGCCGAGGACGACAAGGAAAAGGCTGCTGACGCAGAGAAGTTCATTTCCAAGCAGCAGGCTGAGCGAGCAGCGTACGGGGTCACCGCGCAATGAGTGCCCGCGTGTTTCGTTCGTGGCTCATGCGTTGCTTGATCCTTCTCGCTTTCGCGCTGCCCACCGCCGCGAACGCGTCGACGTGGGAGGATCTCAAGAACATGATGCCGTCCGGCTGGAGCTCGAGCTACGTCAAGGGCGAGGTCGCGAAGGGCGCTACCGCGGCGATCGAAGAGATCACGAAGCTTTTGAAGGACTTGATCGATCTCGCGGTTGAGCTGAGCAAGACGCTCGACAAGTATTCGGACAAGATGGCCGGCGGCCTCGCCGTGATCACTGTCGTGTTGGCGTGGATTCGGTTCGCGGCGACCCGGGATCCGGTCGCGGCTTGGGGAAGCGTATTTGAAGATCTCGCGATCCTCGGCATCTTTGCGGCGGTGTACGTGTCGTACGGGAAGTGGGCGCCGGGCTTCTACAAGTGGTTCAACGAAATGGCGGTCGCGGTTTCCGGAACGGACGCGGAGTCGTTGCCGATGGCGATGGTGAAGTCCGCGGGCGCGATTTTCGACGCGGTCATTGAAGCGTTGAAGGCAGAGCACTGGTGGAACTATATGGCGCTGCTGATCAATCTTTTGCCGTTGCTGATTTCTTGGGCGTTGCTGATGGTCGCCGCCTTGGTCTTCCTCTTCTTCATCTCGCTTGGGACGATCCAGATGGCGGTCGCAATCGTCTTGGGAAAAATCGCGTTTGCGCTCGGCATGTCGGATTTTACGAGAGGCTATTTCAGGAGCTGGCTGGATTTCACGATCGGCGCGGGTATGTACATGGTCGTCGCCGCGATTCTCCAGCGGTTGATGACGGCGACATTGGCGACGTCGTTCAGTAACACGATCTCGAAAGGCTTGACGACGCCTTATGCCGGATCCTTGACGCTGGATCTCTCGATCTTCGTGTTGATCCTCGCATTCGAGATTCCGAAGTTCGCTTCGATGTTTGGCGGCGGTGCGAATGCCAGCGGCGGGGCGATCAAGGGGCTGACGAAGCTTGCAACGAAGGGCATGGCTTGATGACGGATGCACGCCTTTTCGAGCCGGCCGACGCCGGAGAGCTGACTGCCCGCAACGAACGCCGCATCGACCTCATCGCGCAATGTGCGAACGAGTCGTCACGCACGGAGTTCGAGCGGAAATGGATGGTGCTGATCCGGCGGTGTGCGGACTGGTTTTCGTCGGTGCCGTTCAGCCCGGAGTTGTACCGGGAGCCCGCCGGGGCGTTCCGCTGGACAGTGGAAACCGCGTTCTACGCGATGCGGCTCTCGGGCGGGCTGAAGTTCGGCACGAACCTGACGTCGGAGCGCCGTCGGAGGATTGAGCCGCAATACAACTACGGTGTTTTCCTCGCGGCGATCTGCTCGGGCCTGGACGAGCCGTATCGTCATTTCGACGTAGAGCGCGCGACGGACGGCCAGGTCTGGAATCCGTCCGTCCATGGTGCAGTCGGGCCGTGGCTCGCCGGCGCGAGCTACCGTGTAACGCGTCGCGCTGCGCCGCTTCCCGTCGAACGGATGCGGACCGGCATGCTGGCGCATGCGCTGGTCGGCACCGAACTGCTCGGCGGGCTCGATTCCGAAGTTCAGGCCGAGATATTTGGCGCGATCAACCCGACGCAGAGCCCGATGAGCGTTGAGTCCCTGACCCACAAGGTTGTGCGGCAGGCGGTCGCGAGGGCTGCGGATTTCGATCGGAAGGCGCAGCGGGCGGTTTTCGAGCCGGTGACGTTTGCGGTTCCCTCCGCTATCCACGTGGCGGCGGAACTGGAGCCGAAGGTCGAGGCGGCGCCGACGGCGGCCGCGCCTACGCCTACACCGCTACCGGCACCGGCGCAGCCGGCGACAGCAGATCTTGCGCCGGCGCCCGTTGTTGGCGGCGGTAGCACGCCGTCGGTTCCAGGATCGTTGCCGACTGCCGCCGCTGAAAGTACGACGACGGCGGCGACGCCAGCGGCGCCGGCTGCGCACGGGGCACCGAAGGACCCAGATGCCCGGCAGATGGCGCTCGAGCTTCCGCCGCCGGCCGCGGCGGTTAATCCGGTAGAGATTCGCCGCGAGCCGGCCGCCGCCGCGCCGAACGGCAACCACTTCGATGAGGTGCTGAAAGGCGCACCCCGGATGATCGTGGACTTCTTTTCGGCGCTGCAGCAGGACGTTGCGACGGCGAAGGCGAAGGTGCGCTGGACCGATCAGGGACTCGTGCTGTCGAAGCGGACCATCGGCAGCTATGGCGTCGCGAGCGACACCCTGATCGAACACATGCGACGCCGAAGCCTGCTCCTCGCCAACGAGCCGTCGGAAGTCACGTTGGCGCCGCGTATCGGTGAGCTAATTCAGGAGCGTGGTGCATGAGAGGCTATATCAACCACTTTCGGCCGATCTACGAGGTCAGGGCTGCGTTTGGGTGGCTGGTTGCGCTGCTCTTTCTTCCGTTCTCGGGCATGCCTTACGGCTGGGCGTTCGCGATCGTGGCGCTTGCATTGTGGGCGTTCCGCTCGGGCCAGGTCTGGCGCGCGCTGAAGTTCCGGATGGGGCTGTCGACGAAATGGCTGACGACGCTTGCGGTACCGGCGTTGCTGGCGATCCAGACGCGGATGAAGGCTGAGGCGGACGCGATGTTTCTCGGCACGGGCTTCGAATGGACACAGAAGCATTGCCAGATGGCCCACGACATCTTGCGGATGCCGACAACCGAGATCCCGGGTCTGCCTAAGTGGCTGCCGAAGACGCAGACGGGGCGTGCGTTCGAGGAGATGATCGAGAATTTGTTCGCACCAAAAGACAGTATCCGAGACCGGACGCCGCAGGGCGTGTCCTGGACACACGGGCTGGAGGCCAACAAGGGATACGTGCCGTTCCATTACAAGGCGATGGGCGGCCATACCGCGGTGGGCGGCACCACTGGCTCGGGTAAGACGAGGACGTACGAAGTCATCTCGACGCAGGTGATCCACTGCGGCGACGTGCTGATCGATATCGATCCGAAGAACGACAAGGAGTGGAAGGCACGCGCGGAGCGCGAGGCGAAGCGAACCGGGCGAAAGTTCCTCTACTTCAACCAGGCCAAGCCGTCCGAGTCAATCCGTCTCGAGCCGCTCGACAGCTGGTCGCAGCCTTCGGAGATTCCGAGTCGCATCGCGCAGCTGATGGAGGAGGGCCCTTTCCGGGATTTTGCGTACCTATTCATCAGCCGCTCGGTGAACGGCGAACTGTACATCGGCGACAAGCCGAACCTGCGGTCTATCCTCAAGTACGCGCAACTTGGCATTGACCCGCTGCTGGAGAAGGCGCTCAAGCGCTTCTTCATCGAAAGCGGACTGAGCGACTGGGAGGAACTGGTCACGGCCGACACCGTTAAGATCGCGAACAAGCCGGGTTCCACACGCGTCGACGCGATGATCTCGCTCTATCAGGCCCGCTTCGGTGCGAACGACCGAGGACACGAAGCGATCGACGGCCTGATCGCGACGCACGTGCACGATCGCGAGCACTACATGCGGATCATCGCGTCCGCATTGCCGCTGCTGCAGATGCTTGCCACGGGCGAAACCGGCCTGATGCTCGCGCCGAAGGTGGACGATTTCGAGGACGAACGCGAGATCTGGACGATCGAGAAGGTGATTCGCCAGAAGGCGGTCCTCCACATCGGCCTCGACTCGCTGTCCAACAGCATCGTCGCGAAGGCAATCGCGTCGATGATTCTGGCCGACGTGTCGGCGGTGTGCGGCTCGATCTACAACTTCTACGACAAGGCGCCCAAGGTGGTGCTGATCATCGACGAGATCGCCGAGGCGATCAACGAGCAGGTGATTCAGATCCTGAACAAGGGGCGTGGCGCCGGCTTCAAGGCGTTCGTAGCGTTTCAGACACGCGCTGACCTCGAAGCCAAGCTGGGGAATGCCGCAAAAATGCTGCAGGTTTTGGGGAACCTGAACAACCAGATCATCTTACGCTTGGAAGATACCGACACGGCTGAGTGGTTCTCGAAAAAGGTGGGGGATACCGCGATTCGAAACCTGATCGTCTCCAGCAGCACGAGCAAGGCGAGTGAAGGCCATGTCGGCGAGTTCACCGGATCGGTAACGCGGTCGCAGCAGCTGGAGGCCGTGCCGTTGATTCCGACTCGCCTGATCCAGAGCCTGCCGAACCTGCAGTACTTCATGCGGATTTCCGGCGGTGCGGTGTACCAGGGACGTATTCCAATTCTTACAGGCTAAACAACCAAGCATGTCTGCCGTATTCAAAAAAATCATTCGCGAGCACAAACTTTCCGCCCACCTGACCCCGGTGTTCACCCTTGCGCCTGAGCTGGAGCTGGTGTGCACGCGTGTCGCGGAGTTCGTCGGTGAGCATTTCATCGGAAAGGCGGAGCCGCTCGTCAAGGAGATGTTCGTGGACGGCCTTGCTGCGTTCAAGCGCGTGCGCAAAACCGGCGATCCGCACGTCGCGTTCATGCAAGGCCTGTTCGGGTCCGCCCATATGCTGTACGCGCGGCGCTTTGTCGTGCGCGATGGCGAGCGCTGCCACGTCTGGTCGCCGATGTTCGAGCCGGTGACTGTGTTCGAGTCGCGCCACAAGCATGCGCCGGAGATGGTCGACGAGCGCTGCCCGGAGAACATCAGCCAGCGATCGGCGGCGTTCCAGCTTGCGGCACGCGCGCTGACAGGTGAAACCTTCCGACTGTACTTCGAGGAATACGATGTCGCTCACGCATATTCTGATTCGGACACTGACGCGGGTCGATGACCACACCGTGCATCGCGCGATCACGACTGCAGCGGCGCAGGACGACCCGACTGCACGGCCGCCGCAGGAGTTCCAGCGGGGCCGTAACGCGATGGCGTACGCACTGGCGATGTTCATCGAACGCCGGCCGGCGCGATTCTATGTCGGCCTTGCCGGCCTGATCGTCTTGCCGATCTATCTGCTCGGCGGCCTCGTGGGGGAGCTGTATGGCCGGTAGCCGCTTTGTCGGCCACATCAAGATGTGGTTCTTCTTTGTGCCGCTGCTCTCGGTTGCACTCATGCCGGCGCTGCCCGACCCGTCGTTGTTCGCGATCCCGGATGCCGAAGCAGAATCGGTTGCGGCGAGCCTTGGAGGGGCGCGAACCGCGGATGCCGTCGACGCGACGAATCGTATGTTCAAGCGCTACTTTGTCGAGACGGGGCTGGTACAGGCGTCGGTGGAGTCGACGAGCGATTCGCAGATCGAGGACGGTGGCATGTCGAACTTCGCCAGTCGGTGGGTCCACAATTTCTGGCGGCTGGTGTACCGGATGGTCTATCGGCTCACCGTGATGAAGTACTGGCTGCTCGGTGCGCTCGTCTTCGGCATCGCGATGTTCATCGACGGGACGGTTCGGCGCAAGGTGAGGGCCGCGGCGGCCGGCTACGTCAGCCCTCTGTCGTTCCATCTCGCCGGGCATGGGATCTTGCTGGTGTTCGGTGTGACGTTCACGGTGTTGATCGCGCCGGTGCCGCTTCTCGCACCGTACTGGCTGGCGATCGCCGGAAGTCTCGGCGCGTTGCTCTGGAAAGCGGCCTCTTCATATCAGTAGCCCCGGAAAGCTCAAGCTTTTCGTATAGCTTTCCGCCGAAAGACCCACAACCGGTTGCGCGCCGCGTACCGGGAAAAGGTTGTCGAAATAGCTGACGATTCGCACCGAACTGGACGGCCCGGCCGCGCAACAATGAGTCATGGTCTACGGTCCTCAGAAAGCTCGACTCCCCGTAGAGCTTTCAGCCTGGCCCCCTCCTCGCGAGGGGGCTTTTTTCGTCCAGCGTACCGCGGCGGTCGCGAAAGCCGCTCGAAATCGCTCACGTTTTGGACGTCTGTCGCAGCATAGGGCCGCAAGAATAGACGCAAGCCGCACGTGCGGTTAGTCAACCGATAGGATCCACATGAGCACGATCAACGAAGAAGCGCACGTCGGCACCGATGCCGCGGACGTGGCGCCTGGCCAAGTAGCCGTACTCCAGCCGGCGGGCGACGATGCATCAGCAGTCACGGGTAACCTGGCAGTGAGCGACACCCGGCAGACGACGGACGGCGCGGACGATGGTGAAGTCGAGCGCGAGCTCGACGAGATGGCGAATTCGGCCAACGTGTTGCAGCGCGAGGGGCTGATCAGCAGCGATGAAGCGAAGCTCAAGCTCGAGGAGGTGGCGCGCACCCGCACGCTGTTCCGCGACCTGTCGCCCACAGAGCGCGCGCGAATCATCCAGCGCCGTCGCGAGATCGGTCGCGAGCTGATGAACAAGCAGCTGTCGGGCGCCGCGGTCGTGACCGCGCGGGTCACGATGAAACACACGCGCCTTCGGCCGCTGTTCGAGCAGTGGTGGCCGTACCTGAACCGGATGACGATCAACATGCAGCGCTTCGGTCGCGCGACGTACGGCGCGAACGAGCAGGGAATCGTCAGCACGTGGTTCGAGAAGCAGCTCGACCAGCTCGAGGCCTATGTGAACGAACAGCTCGACGTCGCGCAGGGCTTCCGCGAGAAGACCGAAACGGAAATGCGCGATCGGGGCGAGACGGTCTTCGCGCCGACCGTGACAAAGCCGTCGCTCGATATCGAAGTCGAGGCGTACTCGCGGTTCTCGATGCGTCTGCTCTCCGTGATCCTGAAGTTCGACCAGGTGATGGATCACTTCGACTTCCTCGTCTGGAACGGGATTCGTGACCAGTCCGACGTCGACGACGAGACCGCGCGCTTCCTGCGCAAATTCCACCCGGTCGGCCTGCGCGGCTACACGACTCACCTGAAGCTGATGAACACCGTTCGCGGTAACTGATCGGGAAGACCGGTGCCATGCTCGACGAGTTGAATCCCCAACAGCGCGAGGTGGCACTTATGCGCCGCCACTGCCTCGCCATCGCTTGCCCGGGCGCGGGCAAGACCAAGATGAGCGCGACGAAGGCCGCGTTCTTGCTGCAGGATCCGACGGCGGTGGTGGGCGCCGTCACCTTCAGCAAGGATGCGGCCGTCGAGCTACGCGAGCGCATTCTCGCGCTGGCGCCGCCTGATGCCAAGCGCCGGCTGATCGCCGGCACCTTCCATTCCCTCGCATACAAGCAGCTGCAACGGCCTGGCCGCGGCCGGCCCGATATTGCATCGGAAGGCGATCGCCTCGGGATGCTTGGGCGCGTGCTTGCCGAGCTCGGGTACGACTGGAAGGTTGAAGAGGCGGTACCGATCGTCGAGCGGATAAAGACGAACTTCGGTCGAACCGATGAGGGTTCGGCCGAGGCCACGCTCTACGCTGCCTACCAAGACGCGCTCGAACGCAACGGCAAGATCGACTTCCAGGACATGTTGCGCCTTGCGGTGGAGCGGATGCAGAGCGAGGACATCAAGCCATATCGGTTCACCGACCTGCTCGTCGATGAGTTCCAGGATACCGATCCCCTGCAGTTCCGGTGGGTCGAGCTGCACGCGCGCGCCGGCACGCATGTCACGGTCGTGGGCGACGACGACCAAAGCATCTACGGGTTCCGGGCCGCACTCGGCTTTCGTGGCATGGAGAGCTTCGCGAGCACGTTCGAGGCGCAACGCGTGGTGCTGGGTAGCAACTATCGCTGTCGCGCGGAGATTCTGGCAGCTGCCGACCGGGTGATCCAGAACAACGTTGATCGGATGCCGAAGGTCCTTTATGCCGCGCGGGGCGCCGGCGGCGCGATCGCGGCGCGGCGATTCGACGATGAGTATGGCGACGCGGTGGCCGCCGTCGAGGCGCTTCAACCGAGACTCACTGTCGGCGCAAGCTGCGCGATCCTCGCGCGAACGAACCGGATCCTCGATCCGATCGAGGCAGTGTGCCGATCACACGGCGTGCCGTACTACCGGGCGTCGGGCGGATCGGTGCTCAACAAACCACAGGCCGCGCTGATGTGCAACCTGCTGCAGGTGGTCGAAGGCCACAAGCAGAACGGCATCGACGCCGTCTTGGGCTACATGGGCATGAGTTCCTACGACCTCGGCGCGTTGCACAAGCGCATGGGTGCCGCCTTCGTCCAGATGCAGAAGCAGGAGCTCGTCGGTCTAGGGCTGCGCGAGGACACCGCGACTGCGTACCGAGCCTTCATGAAGCGTCTGGGCGAGTGGCAGGCGCTCTGCCAGCGATCGTTCCACTCGCTCGCGTTGGAGGGCGTCTACGAGTGGATGATGACGTATGCCAAGGGCGACGTCGCGATCCGGGCGATCCAGTGCATTTACGACGTGGTGAGTCGCCTGAACGGTTCGTTTACCGAGCGTATCGAATTCCTGAAGCGTGACAACAACAAGCCGGGCGACGGTGTGCTCGTCCTGACGACGATGCACAGCTCGAAGGGGCTAGAGTACGACCACGTGTGGATCAGCCGATCGGAGGAGGGGGTGGTTCCCGACGACAAGAGCCCGGAGTCGGAGGAGCGGCGCCTGTTTTACGTCGCGATGACGCGCGCTCGCGATAGCCTGACTATTTCGTCGATCAAGAAGAACGCGGTTTCACGGTTTGTGATCGAGTCTGGGATCGAACAAAAAACGGCCGCTTGAAGCGGCCGGATACACGCGGGGTGCTGAGCCGTCAGTCGCCTTTGTTACTCTCAGCTAATAGACTGGCCAACGCACCTGCGAATGAGATGCAGGCCAAGGTATAGAACAGGCCGGCAGAATTGGTGCCAGCTGGGATTCACCTCGACTGATAGTAAGCCCGGTGATCCCGAGTCCTGATGCACACGCTATAAGCAGGAATGCGAGAAGGTGCAATGGTTTCATGATCGTTCTCTACGAGTTGAGCTGGTTAAGGTCAATCGGAAACGTCCGAGCGAGCCGTCAATTTCCTGGATGGCGCCGGCATCCGACGACATATAGCAATGCACCTATTCAGAGTCGATCCGGACCCTCAAGGTCAATGCGTAATGCCCGTCCGGGAAGGAAATGGTAGTCGCGCCGTGGTCCGGAAGATCAACAGATAAAGTGGTGGCGGGAAGTCCTCCGGTGACCGGAGACATGGAAATGCAGGCGCCGTGTTCCGTCGACTTGACCGAACGTACTTCGGTATCTTCAGCTTGAATATCCAGATGAATCGCTCCGCGCGGTGTTCGCGTCGGCTTCAGGAATAACGTGCGTCCGATGGGCAGCTGCTTAGCTTGGAATGTCGGGGTGGTGCCATCGAGGGTGCACGTCGAGTAAGGGAACTGCTGCTGGAACGATACCGCGAACGGTATGAGGCTCCCGGACGTATCCGCGAAACGGTGCGTGCCTTGTACAAGCGTTTGTCCTTCCTTCGCCCAGTTGATATCGACAACCGGAGGTGTACCGGTGCCGGCGATCGCTTGAGCCGCGGCCAGTAACGCCGCGATCACGACGACTGAATTCTTCGAGAGGCTGTCCTCACTCAAATGATTGGGTTGTGGCGTATCTCGGCCGACGCTTCAAGTCGCGGGGGCGTTCCTGCCCGAACTGGTTTCGCCTTGGCGCAGAAGCCACCACTCGATGGCTATTCCTCCAAAGGCGACGGGGAGAATTCAGAGTAGGAGGTAGGTAAAGAGCGCGATCGGAGCTTGCAGGAACCACAGGTCTGCAACCTGTTGGTTTCCGTTAGACAGCCAGTCACCGGCAACGTCAACGACATGTCCGATAATCTTGGTGACCATGTTGTCGGGAGCCCCCCTTAGAGGAGCCAAGCCGTTCTACGCGAGGCAACAAGTGGTCATCACCGACGTAACGGCGATTGTGATATGCGCGCTTTGCTGAGCGATCGCACCGAGGCATTTTCTGTGCTTGTTCATGACGTCGGTAGTGCCACAGTGTCGGTAGTTCCGTTGAGCGGGGTGGCGGTCGTTGGTGCTTCAATGACCAGTTCGCGCGGCACGCGTTTGAGCTGACCGTTGAGCGCGGCTTTCGGGCCGAGGCGAATCGTGCCGCAGTAGTACACGCTCCCGTTCACTCGGCCGTTGATTTCGAGGGTGTCGCGTGCGTGGACGTCGCCTTCCACGGTACCATCGATTCGGACGAGCTCGCCCTGCACCTTGCCTTTTACGATGCCGCCGGAGCCAATGTGCAGTAGGCCGGCGGTTGAGATGATGTCGCCGTTTGCGATGGCGAAGACGCTCAAGCCATGGTCGAGAATCATAGTGCCCTCGACGACCAGACCGGCCGCAAGGATCGTCACGTTGATCGGTTGCGCTTTCATAGGAGGCATCTCAGAAGAGTGGAACGTCGCTGGTCTTGGCGGGCGTCGAAGGTTTCGGAGGGTGTTCGGTCTTCGTGGGTTCGTTATGCGGTGCGGACGCAGTCGCTTCGGTGGTGGCTGGCTCCTGGTGCTGACGAGCGGGGGCGCGGCGGATCCGGTGCGGCGCGGGTTTCGGCTGCTCAGCCGATTGCACGGTGGGTTGTGCTGCGACGGGCGCTGTCGACGTTGCGGGCGGTGGTGGCGACGCGGTTTGGCCGGCCGCGGCCTGTTGCTGGCCGGCGGCCCGGTTCGAAGCCGCGCGCGCGGCTCGGATCGGCGACGCGGCAGCCTTTTCCAGGTCGGTCGCGGCTGCGGGCGTTGCGGCACTTGCCGGCGCCGTCGATCCACTGGACTCGCTGGTCGGCAGCGCTTGTGCGTTGATTCGTGCCGTGGCCGCCGGCGCGCGGTCAGCTGGCTCTGCAAAGTCTGCTCCGGTGAGTTGTCGTTGGGAGCCGGGCGGCGTCGAGGCCGCGGCGGGCGCCGGCGGATTGGCCGCAGTATGTGCAGTCGACCGCTCAACGTGTGCAATGGCCTGCGGCGGATGGAGCGCGTGCCAGAGCTTCGCCGCGCTGATGCCCGTGAGTCCGGCCACTGCTACGACACCAAGGACGATGGCGACCGGCCGGCCGACGTTTCGACAGGCCGAAGAGAGTCGGGCGGTGACGCACTCGCGCGCCGATTCCTGCCGGTCAGGAGCAGGGAGCGCCCGCACGTGGCTGTCGATGTCGATGACGACGGGTTGCGACGAGTATTGGGCGTGTAGCGCCTGGATCTCTCGAATGTCCAAGATTTCCTCCGTGGATGATCGGCATACCGCGACAGCGTTTGAAGGCGCGGCAGGCTCAAGACGAGCTTATTCACCGGATTCCAATGTCAAGCCGGTGGGGTCGAGCTGCAGGTGCTGTCGCGTCAGTCGCGTGCGGTGCCGTCGGCGTCGTATCGGTCGTTGTCCGGGATGCACACGGTTCTCACGTGCAGGATCCGGCCTTCGGCGTTCTTGAGGATGTTGGCCCGATCCTGCGGCGTGATCTTCTCGGCGAGCTGGGCCTCCATCGACGCGACGAACAGGCGGTCGTACTGGGTCAGGCACCTGACCAGTAGGCCCGCCAGCGGCCGCGTCACCTTCAATTCGATCTGCTCGTACGGAAACGTCAGCGCGCGCGCGTTGTGGCGTTCGACCCACGCGGTGGCTTTCCGCATCCAGTCGGCGGTATCGCGCAGTGCGGTCTGGACGGCCATTACCTTGCCGCCGCGGGCAACAGCGATCTTGGCCGCGCAGAAGTTGTAGTCGCTCCGGATGAACGTGCGTGCGAAGACAGAGCTGTAGTGCAGGATAGTGACCGAGTCGGAATCCGGCACGATCTTGTCGATACGGCTGTCGCTCGTCAGGCGCTGGATTGGCTTCAATCCGGTCGACGTGGCGAGGCGCACCGGCGGCTCGTCGGTGAGTGGGGGGCTTTGCGTGGGCGTGTCAGGTTGCCCGCACCCTTCGTGCGGTGGTTCGAGAACGGCAGACATGATTTTTTCGGGTGGTCTCTCTCATCGATGATTCTGAGCGAGGCACCGGATGCGCGTACCGGCAAAAGCGAGCCTGTTTTCGTGAGCTTTTCGGGGAGAGCATCCCGGAATTACCGCGATACTGACTCTACTTCTCGCGTCCCTGACGCATCGACCTTGACTTCGCTGGCCGAAGTCCATTTTTTGTACAAGCCGTGCCTATGGGCATGCTCCGACTGGTTGGCAACCAGTGTGGAATTCCTTTCTGATGAGCGCCTCGCCCGCGCTCCCCATTTCAGTCATAAAACTCGTTGCTGGCCGCATTCGTTTGCGCCGCGACGTCGTTCGAACCCGGATCTCGGGTGTCTCTCTCCAAGCCTCTGTCTGGGTAGAACGACTGTAGTCGACTGAGCCGTGAACCTGCGTCGGAATGGCACTTCCGAAAATGGGCTGTAGCACAGCGTGACCATGCAGTGCGAGGACGACCTAACGTCCTCTCTATGAGCCAACCGGCTCCCTGAGCACCACGTCCCCGGAAGGGACGTGGTGCTTGGGTCATTTAACCGAATCCACGAAGCGCGTTCCTCTGCCGAGGAACGCGCTTTTTTTTCGTCTTTTTTCTGTCCCGGAGGTGCGTGTGCTTCCCGATCGTCTCGATTCCCGGATTGCCGACGTGATCAGTCAAACGATCGCCGAGGAAAGGTCTGCCACCGACACGACGTCACCCGCCTGGCGGGCGCGTTGCGAAGTGGCGCAAGTCGCGATGTTCACCGACTCCGACCGCCGGATTTTTCTGTCCAGTATCGCCAACCGCCGCGGAGAGGCGGCCGTCAACGCGCTCGAGCAATCGGCGGATGCGTTGCGCACCCAGGCGATCTTCAAACTTGCAAGGAAACCATCATGAATGCAGTTGTCAGTTTGCCAAGCGGCCCCGTACGGAGCGTCGTCGAAGAGCGGCCGATGCGCCCGCCCGTGATCGGGAAGATCCGGCCCGGCATCAAGGTGCTGACGTCGTCCGCCCGAGGCAACCCGGATGCGGTTGTGCTGTACGAAGCGATGGTGGCCGCCGGTGACTCGTTCGAGACGATCGGCAAGGCGATCGAGTCCCGTTGTCGGCTCAGGAATGCGCTGGCGCCGCGTAACACCGATTACTTCACCTGCCGGTGCTCGGACTTCAACAATCCGGCCATCGCTGACGAGATCCTTCGGCTCTACGGCGAGGATCGCGGGCAGGGCGTCAGGCTCTACCGCTTCCCGGTACTGTTCGCCTTCAACGATTGGATGCAGAACATCCCCAACCAGATGGCGGCGTGGGGCACGAGTGGCCGCAAGTACTTCTCGGAGTACGGGCATGACGGGCTCCGATACTGCAAGACGTACGCGAAGGTCGAGCGCGATCCGCACGCGACGCGCGCAGTTCGCCAATTCGGCGGCCGCGACGTGATCTTCCGTCAGGATGACGTGATTCCCGACGGAGTCTGCAACCCTGAGCAATGCCCGCAGTACCAGGGGCGGCAATGCAACCTCGGCGCGCAGTTCATCTTCGCGATTCCAGACATCAAAGGTCTGGGCCTGATCGAGCTTCCGACGAACTCGATTTACGTGCTGCAGAAAGCGTATGCGGCGATGAAAACGGTCCAGCTGGCCCGCGGCAAGCTGACTGGTACGAAGTTCTGGATCTCGAAGCGGGAATTCGACATCACGCGTATCAACGAAGCGGGCGACGCGGTGCGTCAAATGCAGATGTTGACCGTGCTCGATGCGGACATCGATATCGGCGCGCTGCTCGACGGCGCCGAGGACGTGCCGTTGGCGATCGAGGATTCGGAAACGAACATGCAGAGCGATCCCGGCGGCACGGTGATCCAGCTTCACCCGGCATACGGCGGGAGCGCAGCTGGCCACGCTGGCGGTGACGCACCTGAGAATGGCCCTCCGGAGACCATGGACGGGAAGCGTCATCGCATGCAGGACCTGCTGCAGCGTCTTCGCTTCGTTGAAGAAGAGCAACGCAAGTCGTTTCGCATCTACGGTCACTCCCGATTCGGACGTGGCTGGACGGAGCGGCCCGCCGATCTCGACAAGATGATCGCGCGGCTGACAGTCGCACTCACGGATCCGCAAGCGCTTGATCGCGAGATCGGTGAGGCGGTCGCCTCCTTCCGCAACGCGTAACTGATACCCCTTTCGCCGGCCCTTCGGGGCCGGTGTCTTTTTCTACATCGCGCACCTGAGAGTCCTTCAGCAAAGCAATTTGCTCAAGTGCTTTCGACCGCGTGCCTCATGCATCGAAATCGTCCGCGCAAGCGGCCATCTCTTGACCAATCCCCTTGGAGGATCCTATGCGCCGGATCGGCAACATCACGGCGTTTTTCGGCGCCGCCGACGTGTTTAGCAATTGGCACCCGTGCAGCTTCACGTTCCACGAAGTCACATTCAACTGTGTCGAGCAATTCATGATGTACGCGAAGGCCATGCTGTTCGATGACCACGCAACTGCGGAAGCAATCCTGTCGTCGACATCGCCGCGTGAACAGAAGCGGCTCGGCCGTTCGGTACGCGATTTCGACGAGGCGCGTTGGCTAGCGGCCCGCGAAAAGATCATGTTCGTCGGCTGTCGCGAGAAGTTCCGACAGAACGAAGCGCTCGCGATCGCGCTGCGCGCGACGGGGACGTCGGTCCTGGTCGAGGCGAGCCCGTATGACCGGATCTGGGGCGTCGGGCTCGGCGACCAGGACCCTCGCATCGCTGATCCGTCCGCCTGGCAGGGGTTGAACCTGCTGGGCAAAGCGCTCATGCACGTGCGGGACGCGCTTTCTCGGTCGTAACTTTCCTTCTTGCGCCGCACGCCGGCGCATACCTTTCTCTGGCTGCCTGCGGGTGGCCTTTTCTCTTTCTGGAGGCGTTGATGAAAATCGCGCATTTTTCTGACCTGCATTACTCGCCGGGAAACCTCGACGAGGCGGACAGGTGTTTCTCGCACGCGGTAGGTGACGCGATTTCACGGCTAGCTGGTGTAGCGGTGATCAGTGGCGACTCGACCGATCATAGACTCGACGCGCATTCGCCGGCGCTCCATGCGCTCGCGAAGCAAGTGCACCGGCTGGCAGAAGCGATGCCGGTTCTCATGCTTCAAGGCACGTTTTCGCACGAACCGCCGGGAACGCTGGACAATTTCGCGTTGATGGGTGCGCGATATCCGGTCGCGATTGCGGACCGGCCTTGCCACGTGGCGCTCGTTGAAGGGGAATTCTGGTTCTCTCAGGGACCGGTGTTCACCGACGAAGAGCTTCGTTACGCAATCGATGGTGGTGCGGGCGCGATATTCACGTGCCTTCCGACCATGAACAAGGCGGACTTGGCGTTGCGTGTTGGCGCGTTGGCGGCGTCGACGAGTCTCGGTGACTCGCTGACGGACTTCCTGTCGGCAGCGGGCCGGATCAACGCCACGGCGCGGGCAGCCGGTGTGCCGACCGTCGGTGTGTCGCACGGGACGGTCAACGGGTGCGAGACCGAGCACGGTGTCACGATGGCGGGTTTCGATCACGAGTTCAGCCTCGGTGCGCTGTTTGGCGCGGAGTGCTCGGCGTTCATGCTCGGACACATTCACAAATATCAGACGTGGGGGCGCGAGGGGCGCGTGGTGGGCTATCCCGGATCGATCGGGCGGTTTCATTACGGCGAGCTCGGCGACAAGGGCTATCTGGCGTGGGACGTGTCGGCTTCCGATGCGTGCACCACGTTGATCCCGACGCCGTCTCGCGAAATGGTCTCCGTTGCTTTTGACGGGCCGCCTGACACGAACGAGCTGGAAGCACTCGCGGCGGCATCCACCGGGAAGTTCGTGCGTATCCGCTGGCAGATCGACGAAGAGCATAAGCAGCTGGTCGACCGCAAGGCGATCGAAGCAATGTTCTCGACGGCCGCCGGCGTGAAGCTCGAGCCGCGCGTGCTTCCTGTCATGCGCAGCCGGGCAGAGGGGATCAGCACGGCGCCGACGGTCGACGCGAAGCTGTCCCGATGGTGCGAGCTGGCCGACGTCGATGCTGTTCCGCTGGTTGACCGGTTGCAGCTGCTCGAGGCCGGGGAGCCGGACGCGATCGCGCAAGCAATCCTGGCGCGTTTAGCCACTGCTGACGAGCCCGCTGGTGGCCAAGCCGGCACGCCCGTCGTCGCGCCGGCTTTGTCGCTGGCCACAATGGCGACTATCGCGCCGGCCGCTGACGAACCATCCTGGCTCACCGACGATCTGTTTGCGGCGTAGCTTTGCCCACGGACGGTTTGCATTCCGTCACTTTCGAACACCAGCCGTGTTCCGATAGCCCCCGTGGCTATCGAAACGAGGTTCACCCCGCGCCCGTTGGCGCATCGAACGCAGCAGCGCTGCATCCATTTTCTTTCTACCCTGACGGGAAGTGTTCCCCGTCAGGGGCGCACTCCGTCTCAATTCTGGAGTGTGCTCATGTTTGGTCTCTATCCTGCTGGCGTCCGTTGGGCGCAATCCTATACCGCGTCCACCGACGCCAAGGCGTTGCAGAAGTGCCTCGTCGACCACGGCGGGTGCACTGCAGCCCTCTTTCATCAACCGTTCGGTGCTCAACGCGGCGCTGTAATCGCACAACGCGATGGCCTGTTCATCCTGACCCATGTGATCGAAGCCGACCAGGCTGAAATCGTGGTCACGCCGGGCGTCGAGCTGCAGAACCTGCTCTGGTCGTTCGACTCGGGCTACTCGGGTCAGTGGTCGGGGCGCGAGCTGCAGATCCTCATGGGTTGTCCCGATTGGGACGCGGTGCTCAAGCAGACGTCGGACGCGTTCCGTCGCCTCTGCGGGACAGTGCAGGCTGCCGTCGATGGCACGTTGGGCAAGCCGGCTTCCCGGCCCGAGCCGACGCTGACGATCGACGACGATGATGTGCCGTTCCTGCCTGACGACTATCTGCAGCCCATCACGCTCGCGGAGATCCAGTCATGCGACCACTGAAGCTGTTGCTCGAAGGGTTCCATGGCGTGCGGGACGGGATGAAACGCGACAGCGTCGAACTCGATCTGGAGTCACTGCCCAATGGATTGATCGCGTTGACGGGGCCGAACGGCGCCGGCAAGACGACGATCATGGACAACCTCCATCCGTACCGGATCATGCCGTCGCGTGCGTCGAAGCTCTCGGTCGATGCGTTCTCGTACTGGGATCACATCTGCGGAGTGCAGGCGCGCAAGGAGTTCGAATGGGAGCACGATGGCTTGCGCTATCGGTCGACCTTCGCGTTCCGCAAGCCGGGCAAGACCGGCAAGGCGGACTACTTCCTGTTCTATCGCTCGACCGATGGCGAGTGGCGGCCGGTATCGCTGCCGGATGGCACCGTTTCGGATGGCAAGGGCGAAACCTACGATCGATGTGTTGACGCGATCTGCGGTTCGCTCGAGTCGTTCTTCACGAGCGTGTTTTCGGCGCAGAACCGCCGGCCGCTCGCGTCGTACGGTGCGAGCGAGATCAAGGCGTTGCTCGCTGAACTGCTGAAGATCGATCACCTCCGTGCGTTGTCGACGAAGGCTGCAGAGGTCGCGAAGGTGCTGGCCCGGCAACTCGGCGTGGTGCAGCAAGACCTCACGGCATTTTCTGGAAAGCGTGAGCGGGTCGATCAGACGCGCAAGGCGATCGTGATGGACGTTTCTGAGATCGCTGCCGTGCGCGAGCAGCGCACGACTGTCCAGGCGGAGATCGCGACGCTGACGCAGCAGCACGCCGTACTGGTTGCCAAGCAAGGCGAGAACGCAGGTGCGGCGGCGCGACTCGGGGAACTGGGGGCGCGTCGCAACGAGCTGCGGACTTCGCTTGATGCCGTGGAGCGTGACGGGCAGGCGGAGCAGCAACGGTTGCTGCAGCGCGCGACGACGATTCGTAACACGATCGCCGGCCATGCAGCGGTTGTTCGGCAACGCGAGTCCATTCTTGGCGCAGCAGCGGATCGTGACGATATTCAGCTGCGTCTCGGCAAGGCCGAAGCCCTGATTGAACCACTCCAGCGAGCGATCGACGAGCTCGACGCGAAGCGACTGCGGGCAGCAACGGTCGGATCGACGCTCTCCAGTCTGCAATCGGAGGGCACGACCAAGGCCGACCTGATCAAGACCCTGACCGAACAATCGGCGGTCATCGGGTCGGTGCCGTGTGGAGGGATGGACATTCACGCGACGTGCCCGTTGCTCGCGCAAGCGAGGAGCGCCGCACAGCAGGCGGACATCCAAACCATCTCGTTGAATGACCTTCGGGCCCGGTACCGCGGCCACAAGTCGGAACTGGAGCAACTTGCGCCGGCTGTCGAGGTGTTGTCTGCGAAGCGCGCCGAACTGCAGCGCGTCAATGCGGAAATCACAGCGGCCCGGCAGGCGCTGCAACGTGCAACCGAACTCGCCGCACGAAAACCGCTGCTCGACGCAGCTGAAACCGGGATGCAACAGGGCCAAGCGGAACTTGCCTCGCTCGAAGTTGAGCGGGGCGAGGCGTCGAAACGTCGGGAGACGGAGGCGGCGCGGCTCAATGGCCTGTTGCGCGAGGTCGAAACGGAAGTTTCGCGTCTGGCTGCGGTCGACGTGGCGCAAGCGATTGCGGATGTCGATCGTCAGTTGGCTGCTCGACGCGAGACCTGCACGGGGCTGGACGCCAGGATCGAAGCATTGATCCGGCGTCAGGCTACGGGAGAAACGACGCTGGTGACGCTCGAGCGCGAGCTCGAGGGTTTTTCAGCGACGCAGGCACTCGCCGAGCGCATCTCGGACGAGATCGCGAAGTGGAAGCTGGTGGCGAAAGGGCTGGGCAATGACGGCGTGATCGCGCTGACGATCGACGACGCGGGCCCGGCGCTGACGCAGACGGTGAACGACCTGCTGCTTGCGTGCTACGGCACGCGGTTCACGGTCGAGATCCAGACCCAGCGCACGTTGGCCAACGGTGACACGCGCGAGGGATTTGAAATCCTCGTGCACGACGCCGAAAGCGACAGCAGCAAGGCGGTCGGCGTGATGTCCGGTGGTCAGAAGGTGTGGATCAACGAATGCCTGACACGCGGCGTCGCCCTGTATATCGCGGGTAACGCGGGACAACCGTACGAGACGCTCTTTAGCGACGAGTCGGATGGTCCGCTTGATCCCGATCGCAAGGTGCAGTTCATGTGTATGAAGCGCGAGGTGCTGCGTCAGGGCGGGTATGCGCGGGAGTTTTTCATCTCGCAAACGCCCGACCTGATTGCGGAGGCCGATGCGGTCATCGACGTGGCCGCACTCGCGAGGTAGTGCAGCACACATTTTTAACCCTGGTGGGGAACGTTCCCCACAGGGGCGTTCCTCGCCTTTTTTTATTCGAGGAACGCAATGAAATTGAAGTCCAATGCTGCTGCTCTGCATCGAAGCCTGACGGTTTCGATCCGCCCGAAGCCCATCCGCATGGGTACGGAACACGTCTACGAGCTGAACGGCTCGCGGCTGCGCGACGCGCTGGTTGATGGGCGCTGGGTGACGGTGGCCGCTACGGCTGTCGTTGTGTCCTGAATCGTCGACGGAGGAACGTTCGATGAGCGGGATGACGAACCTGGTGATGCTGTTGATCGCGATGCACGGCGGCTCGGAGCCGCCGGCGCCGGCCCTGCGCTACGCGGTGGCTTCGCAGGCCGTGAATAGGCGGCCGCCTATTAAAACGGACGCGGTCATCTGCAAGGATGGCCAAGTCCACACCTTTCCCGCAGGGCATCCCAAGCCGTGCATTTAATCCGTTGACCGACGGCCCCGCTCTCGCAAGAGAGTGGGGCCTTTTTTGAGGCCCCTATATGCCACTTCTGAATGTTGATCTTGTTCAGCTTGCGTCCAGTGTCGTGCCAGAAAGCGTGCGAGATTCGTTCGACGCGATGTCGGTTCGGGCGCGTCTGGCGACGCTCTCGATCGTTGCAGACCAGGTTGGAAATGCGTCAGTGCGCGATGTTGCACTGCATGCGCTGACGGTGATCGACGCCCCGGCCTATGTCGGGCTTTCGGCGGTCCGAATCGCGCTCGAATCCAGCTGCGCGCTACTGCGCATTCCAGCCGATCGCTTCGGCTTTCTCGTTGCGGTTAGTAGTTCTGCTGTTCCGCAGAAGGAGGGGAACGCGGAGTTTGCCAAGTGGCCGCGGAAGGACAGCGATCGGTGGCTCTTGACTGTCACCGAGCGTGATGTGGCGAAAGCAATGGCGAACCGCTAATGCATTCGTCACAACGTTTCGATGCCGCATCTCGACGTTCCGCACGCGACTGGAGCGGGGCCTTTCATTTTCGTTTGGAGATACCTATGAAGAAGCAAATCGGTTGGGCCGTACTGGTGGCGGGGCTGTGCTGTTTCGTTGCGATCGCGCTGGGCAGCCGCGCGCAGGCGGAGACCCGGCCGCGGGTTGAAATTACGTTCTCGCTGGATGGCGGCGCTGAAGCGCTGGTGCTGCGGACGATCGGTGAAGCTCGCCGGTCGATTCGCGTGCTGGCCTACTCGTTCACCGCACCGGCGGTAACCCGGGCGCTGATCACCGCGAAGCGGCGAGGCGTCGACGTCGCGGTGATCAGCGCCCGCAGCAACCTCGACGAGGATCGCAGCGGCCGAGCACGTGCCGCGCTCGGAGCGCTCACGTACGCCGGGATTCCGGTTCGTGTCGTGAGCAGCTACTCGGCCCAGCACTCGAAGGTCCTGATCGTGGACAACGTGACGGTACAGACGGGCAGTTACAACAATAGCGAAAAGCCAGCGAACTTGCTGGCTTTTTCAGGCTATCGAGGCGGAGAGGAAGTCAAGTCTGGGGGGTAGTTTGAGGCCCGGTCGGGATCGTCGCCCGAATGCGGATCACAGTGCGCTGGCTCGTCAGGCCCAAGAGATGCATGACGTCGTCGTTGCTTCTGCCGGCGAGCAGCAGGCGCCTGGCGAACGTGTTCCGCAGGGTGCGCGGGCTCATATCGGGGAGCCGAACGTCGATTGCGAGGAGTTCGTCTCGAACGATGCGGCCGAGCATCTCGTCGGTCATTGGCCCGCCTGCACGGGGGGACGGGAACAGCAGTGGGCTGTCGGCGGCCACAGACAGATTCTGCCATCGAGCGAGCGCGGGTTCCGCAAACGCGTCAACGTTGACCCGACGTGCTTCGCGTGGGCCGCGTTTCGGTACAAGGAGGTGCGGCCATGCCGGCGACAGGTCGAGGTCGACGGCGGCCGCCTGTCGGATTTCCTGCGCGGTGATGCCGGTCGAGAGCAATAAGCCAACGATGGCGCGGTTCCGCAGCGCGCGATCGTCGAGTCCGTCGATGGCTCGGATCGACGCCTGCAGGCGAAGGTCGTCGGCCTCGAGCAAGTGCACCGGGACGGGTTCGTCCTCCGGCCACGTCAGCGTCAGCGTATAAGCGGCCGCTGGATTGGTCTTACGCACGCCGACGTCGACGAGGTGCCGGCCGAGCCGGTCGAGGAGCTTCTGGTACCGCAGGCGTGTCGTGGTACCGGGTTTGCACCGGCGATCGAGGTCAGCAAAGAACGATTCGAGGTGGTCTGGGCCGAAGGTGGCCAGCGACCGTTGTGCGGTCGCGAGATGGCGCATGAAGCGTTCGAACATCGCTTCGTGCTGGACAATCGATCGAGGGGAAAATGCCCGTCGATTCGCGCCGGCGGCATCTGTTTGCTGCCAATCGCGAAATGCATCGGTCGGTGCCGTAAGCCAGGATGTCGCCTCGTCCATTCGAGCTTATATACTGAATTTATGAGGTTTCCAGTATCACGCGAATCTGCGATTCGCGCTCGGGTCTTGTAGGGGCGTGAGGGCGAGGGGCGTCAATCCGAAAGACCGTCAAAGGCGGACTGGGCCGCTTCGAAGCTTGAGTAGCGGTCATGAGCTCGACCATCTGGGCGCCAGAGGAGAAACGTCTCGCGTCGCTCCGCGATGTAGCGGCCGATTGCCCAACCCTTCGGTCCCGACCAACCGTATTCGCCGGCCCTTGTCCAGCCGTCCGCGGAACCATCAATTTCGACATTCATACATGCTCCCTGTCGACCGCAACCTGGGTTGCTGCGAGAACCTCCCGAACGCACTGGTAGACAACCGGAAGGGACGGGATGTCGTGCATCCAGTCCACCGGCCGGGCAAAGTTCCCAGTCGCAAGAAATGATGGTCGGATCCGGGCGAGTCCGTCGATGACGGACTGCTCATTCCGGCTTTGAAACCCGAGGTCAGAAAATGCCTGCTCCTCGACATCAAGCAAGTCCGCCCAGGTCAGCAGCCGTGCCGCCGGCATCCCGCTTGGAAAACGAGAGACTAGCGACCGGGTAACACGGCGCAAATCGGCCGCCGCGTTCTCGAGAGCGTGCTTGTACGCAATCGGGTCGAACTCCGCGATGGTGCTTTCTACCCGTTCTCGCATGATTGAAGAGTCGCAGGTGGATGTTGCGGCGGCAGGGAGCGCAAACAATCCCTGCGGTGCCGCCGCAACTGAATGACTGTGAATATATACAGTATCGTGGATTTGCTCAACCCCTCACGGTCGGGGGCGTAAACTCGAACAGCGAGCTGACACCCCCTCAGAATACGGTCCGAACGAGCGCGGCCACCTCTTGCCACGCGGTCGTCAGACCGTCTCGGGACAGCGCCCACTGCTCGAACCATAGATGGCGATAGAAGCGCTCCATGGTGTCGTCACTGATCAGCCGCTCCCCACTGAGTCGTTCTTCCGCAGAATAGACCTCGCTGGCCATCCGTTCGAAAGCGGTCAGAACAGGCTGTCGCACCCACGGGTAATTGTCTTTCTTCAATGCAGAACCTTCCCCGACGTCCTTCACGAAAGAAATCAAACCGGCCGGGGAAGGTGCCCGGAATTCAGGTGGCAGCCCTACGCTCGACGGCCGCGTATTGTGTCAGGACTCAGGCAAAATCAGAAACGCCGTGCGATCCCTGCCACGAATCCAGGTAGGTTGGCGCCCGCGTCCGCTCCAGGTCACGCCGGACGCCGGGTCGCGATACTTGGCTGGGACACGGGGTCGACTTCGAGGGCGCAATGCCCGTCCAAACACTTCAGATTGATCCAGTTCAAATTCCGCAATCAAACCGTGGATGTGTTTGAGCGCGGATCGGCGCTCAACCGTGCGTGCTTCCGCAATGCGTTTGGTCAGTTCGATTTGTTCGGCAAGGAGTTCCTGGTAGGTTGGCATAAAGGGAAGCGGTTTCCAGATTAATTGGGGTATCAATGACGAACGGCTTATTCGCAGGTCGTCCGGTCCATGGGAAAGGCATCGTTTTGCAAAGCAGCAAAACACGCATTGAAGATCGGGATCGAAATCAGGTCGTGCTGACGTAGGGCCAGTAGACGGGAGCGGCGTAGGCAGGTAGGGGAGGATGCATCGCCCACCATCTGCCAGACTGCAGTGATCAACCGACGCCGTGCGAAATACCGGCAGATCAGATACGCAGCGCCCGCGAATGGTCCAGTCACAACGCTGGCGAGACACCAGCCGATTCTGGACAGGCCCGCGTGGTTAATCCTGAGCCAGTCCATATCCAGCACAATGCCGGTTGCTGTACCGATGACGGCAAGCAACCCCAACAGCACGATCATTGAGCCCTCATTATTCTATATGCGCGTATAGAATATAACGTATGTGCATGTAGATTGCACGCCATGACCCATCCCATTCACGACCACCGCTATCCGTTCATCGCGAAACTGCTGGTTCAGATTCGCGTGGACCGAGGCTTACGTCAGCAAGATCTGGCCGATCGGCTCAAGCGGACGCAAACCTTCGTGTCGAAATACGAAAGCGGATCGAGACGCATCGATTTGATCGAATTGCTGGATATTCTGCGTGCGCTCGACGCCGATCCGCATGAATTCATTGACCGGGTGCAGGCTCAATCATTGTCCCGATTGCCTCGATAATGTGGCGCAGGCAGGGCCTTGGTTTGCGAACTATTCTGGCGTCGTGGGAAAAGTCGGCTGATGGTCGGAGGCCTGATAAAAGCTCCGACGGCTACTACGTAAGGCACTGGAGACTATCGTCAGCCAGCAAGTTGTATAGGAGAAATTTAGATGTCGCTAATGCTTATTAGCGGCATGGTATTTGATGGGGTGAAATGGGGGAAATCCCATCGTGTCTCGGGTAGCGTAATGACA
>NZ_JAWJWL010000026.1:0-70259 GCF_034721475.1 Burkholderia alba
CCCACGGAATATCCTTCTCCATATCCCAGCGGACCGCTTCGAGCGACTTGTAAAGTTCCGGATAAAGCATGGTGTTCCATCCTTCAATCAGGCGCCGGCTGAGCGCCCGGCCGCGCATGTCATCACGTTGTCGCGGCCGCTTCGCCGGCCGTGTTCGTCATTCCGCCGACGCGCCGACGCGCTGCGCCACGCCGCACGCCGCCCGCGCGACGATCGCGGCCGCATGCACGGCCACCGTATCGATCACCGGCACCGCGAAATCGTCCGCGCGGATCACGAGCGGGATTTCCGTGCAGGCCAGCGCCAGCGCCTGCGCGCCGAGCTCGATCTGCCGCCGCGCGATCTCGATGAAGCCCGTGCGCGTCTCGTCGCGCAGCGTGCCGACGCACAGCTCGGTTTCGATCGCCGTCTGCATGAAGCGGCGTTCATCCGGCCCGGGCACCCGAGATACGATGCCGCGCCGCTCGAATTCGACGTGATAGAACCGCTCTTCCATCGAATACGCCGAACCCAGCAGCGCGACCTGACCGAACCCCCGCGCCTGCGCATGCTCGGCCGTGCACTCGCAGATGTTGACGAGCGGCACGGGCAGGCCCGCCGCCACCTCGGGCGCGAACTTGTGCACCGTGTTGCAGCACATCGCGATCAGCTCCGCGCCGGCCGCCACGAGACGCGCGGCCGCCGCGCGCAGCTCGCCCGTCGCAGCCGCCCGGTCGTCCGCCGTGAGCCAGTCCGCGATGTCCTGGAAATCGAGGCTCTCGAGCACGATGCGCGGCGAACGCACGCCGCCCAGGTACTGGTTGCCGAGCCGGTTGATCAGTTCGTAATAGGTGATCGTCGACGGATAGCCGAGGCCGCCGATCAGCCCGATCTTCTTCATGCTTCTGGCCGCGCCCATGTCGCCCCCGGATCGGATCGGGCCGATGCGCGTCAATGCGCGGCGGCGCGGGCGGCGACCGCGGCCTCCGCCACGCGACGCATGCTCGCCTCGATGGCGCGGTAGTAGTCGCACGCGATGTTGAAGCGGATCAGGCAGCCGACGCACACCTCGCGAATCACGTCCGGATGCGCGGCGACGAGCGGCAGCAGCACGCGGTTCAGCAGTTGCCTGCCGTGACGCGCGTCCACCTCGATATGCATCTCGTGATAATGAATCGCCGGCTCAGGCAGGTCGAAGCGGCGCAGCCCGCGCACCACCTTCGCGAAGCGATAGGGCGCGGTGTGTTCGAGAATCGCGATCGCGCCGAGCAGACGCGGCACGTGCCGGCGGCGCAACGCGTACATCATCAGCAGATTGCCGTTCTTCAGCGCCGCGTCCGGCGCCTCGGCTCGCGTCAGGTCCGCGCCCAGGTAACCGCGCAACGCGTCGATCGACTCGGCGAACAGCGTCGTATGCAGTCCGCCCAGCTCGCCGCAGCCCATTTCATCCCAGTAGTTCTCGGCGAGCGCGAGCTTCATGTCGCCGCTCATGCCGAGCTGCGCGAGCGCGATCACGTCGTCGAAGCGGCCGTCGACCTGTTCCTCCAGGCCCACGTAGGCCGCCAGTTCCTCCAGGCTCGCCCGCTCGGCGAGATAGTCGAAGAACGGCGCGACCTCGCGGCGGTGCCGACGATGCAGATCCAGATACCAGCGCGCGAACCCGTCCGCATCGCACGGCAGCGCGGACAGGTCGAGCCGGCTTTCCTCGAACGCATTCCACGTCGCCTCGATCGCGTGGATCTCCGCATACTCGGACAGCGAAGGCGCCGCCGCGTACGCGGCGGGCGCGCCGAGCTCGCGCAGGTAGAACGCGTTCAGCCGACGCTGATCCCCGGCTCCGCCGCGGCGGAGCATCTCCGCCGGCGAGGCGCTCGGCGCGGCCGGTTCAGGCGTGCGGGACACAGCGTTCGGAACAGCCGTTTCAATCATCATCGTTGCCTTCTCCAGCGGGAAGCAAGTGGAACGGGTTCCGTGCCGCGTCTCTCATCGCGCACGGTCCGTCGGACGAGGACGCGGGTCAGGCCGATCGCGTCGGCGCGAGCCTATCCCCGGTTTCGGTTCCGGTTTCGATTCCGGCGGCGCCGCTCCGCGATTCGACGGCGGGCGCACGCGGAGTCAACCTGCCGCGCAGCAGCGCACCGTAGAACGCCCGGTACGTGCGATGGTAATGGCGGAGGTCGCCCTCGATCGAGTGATGCAGATCCTGCAGCCGGTCCATCGACAGCCCCGGCATCATGTGATGCTCGACGTGATAGTTGTTGCCGTTCGTGAACCACGTCATGAACGCATTGCTCTTGATGGTTCGCGTGTTCCGAAGCGGATCGGTGCTGGTCAGATCGCAGCGGTAATGTTCGGGCATCTCGATCAGCGCATGCACCGGCGCCGCGACCAGCATCAACGGAGCAAGCCACACCCAGACGATCAGCCAAGCGTGCAAAATAACGGAAACAGATGTCAATAAAACGACTGCGACTATCATTAACATATAATCCATACGTATCGCTTTCGAAACCGTTGCATTTACATTATCTGCTCGCAGAAAACAAACCGATCGGATAACATTTTTAAAAAATGTTCCGTAATGCATAATCATCGATAAACGCAGCACCCACAGCCAAGCGGTCGCCGCGGTTCCTTCTCCGTACTGGTCGCCGTAGTCGAAATATTCCTTGTTTTCCGGGGTTCCGAGCCGCCCGTGGTGCCGCAGGTGGCTGTACTGATACTCGTGAAACGACACCAGCATGGGCAATCCGAGCAGGATGCCGAAAAAAGTATTGTATTTATTGCTTTTGAATCCCTGATAATGGAGGGCTTGATGCTGCAATTCGACCCCATGAGCGAACATCAAGCCAATCAACAATATTCCAATTGTTTTAACCAAGGGAACAATCGATAGCGAAAATATAATGCCATGTGCAAGCGTTATAAGGTAGACAACCAGTTTGAGGGAGAATACGACGCCGCTCGGACGACTTTTTAACTCCTGTACCGGCTTCGGTCGTGCAGCAAGTTGTGCAGTGGCGCTCAAGAGACTCTCCTAGGCCGGATTCATCGAACACTGATGCACACGGTCGCCTTGGCGAAGGTCGTACCCGCGAGCGCGGTCAGCGATCGTTCGTGTGCCGAGGAGCATTGTTGTAGCAGCCGGTGCTGTCGACAAACGACATTTCCGAACTCAATGCATGAGGTTGAAGCATGGGAATCCGAAAGAGATTGAAGAGCTTGCCGTCGCTGGATTTTCTGCGCGGCTTCGAATGTGCCGCGCGTCATCTTAGTTTCACGAAGGCAGGGCAGGAGCTGAACATCACGCAATCCGCGGTCAGCCGCCAGGTGAAGGCATTAGAGGATCAACTCGGTATCGAGCTGTTTCATCGCCACATCCGCGCGCTGACGTTGACCGAGGAGGGCCGCGCGCTCTACAACACGTTTTCCGCGGCGATGCTCGACATCGAATCGGCGATCGGCAAGCTGTCGTCGAGCGGCGAGCAGCGCTCGATCTCGATCTCGACCACCGTCTCGTTCGCTGCGCTGTGGTTGATTCCGCGGCTCGGCGCATTCCGGATGCGCCACCCCGGCATCGACGTGCGCGTGTCGGCGACCAGCGAGGTGCAGGACATCAAGCGCAAGCGCCTGCATCTGGCGGTCCGCTACGCGCGCCCCAACACGCAATTCCGCGACGCGCGCCCGCTGTTCGACGAACGCGTGATCGCCGTCTGCAGCCCGAGCCTGACCGCGACCGGCGCGCACAAGCTCAAGGCCCCCGGCGATCTCGAGCATCAGGTGCTGCTGCACATGGACGACACCTGCGGCACCTGGCCCTGGTACACGTGGGACAACCTGCTCGACGAGCTGGGCGAGGCGCGCCTCAAGCCGGCCGGCGCGCTCCACTTCAGCCAGTACGACCAGTTGATCCAGGCCGCCGTCGACGGCCACGGCATCGCGCTCGGCCGGCGTCCGCTGGTGGACCGCCTGATCCACCAGGGCCGTCTCGTCGAGCTGTTCCCCGAGCACTCGATCGCCTCCGGCACCTACTATCTGGTCACGGACAGCGCGCCCGCCGAGGATTCGGACGTCGCCGCGCTGATCGACTGGCTGATGGAGGAGACCCGGCTGAACGCCGAGCACGACGGCCGCTACACCGGCCGCGACACCCCGTCCAAGCCCCCCTCCCCGCCGCTGCGGGTCGCCTGAGCGCACCCGCGCCACTCCGCTGCGCACTGCCCGACGCGTAGCGCCCGCAGGGCCCGACCCGCTCGGCAGCCCGCCCCGCCCGTCCCGCGTCGTGCATTCCCTCAGCGCATGCATTGCCTGCGGAGATTCCGTTTGTCGCCCCTGCGTCTTTCGACAAAAAATCCGTCTTACCTGAACGGCGGACTGCGTCGCAGTCGCGCCGTGCCTTTCGAGTCGTCCAACCCGCAGCACCGGCAAGCAGGGGATTTAGCGTGACGCAAAGTGCTTCCACCATTCTTCGCCTGATCGACGCACTGGAATGCGACCGGGGCTCGCGCCACCGCATGACGTTCGTCGACGACGCGGGCGCCGACACCAGCATCAGCTATCGCGCGCTGGCCGAACAGACCTTCCTGCGCGCCGGCGCGCTGCGCGAGCTGGGCGTGCGCGACAACGACCTCGTGATGCTCGCGCTGCCCGCCTCCGTCGAGCACGTGGTCACGATGATGGCGTGCGTGATGCTCGGCGCGCTGCCGTGCACGGTGCCGATTCCGGGCCGGCGCATGACGACCACCGCGACGCAGGTCGTCGACGTGGCGTGCGAGCTGTACCGCCCGCGCCTCGTGGTCGCGACCGATGCGGGCGAGGAAGCGCTGCAGGCGCTTTCCGCGCGCACCGGCGTGCGCATCGCGGCCGAATCGCTGCTGCGCGAGGCGATGCGCGCGGGAACGCAGCCGGTGATCAGTTCGAAGCGCGATCACGATGCGCACCACGTTCAACTGACCTCGGGCTCGACGTCGTATCCGAAAGCGGCCGTGCTCAGCCATCTGAACGTGATCTCGAACGTGCTCGGCATCGGCGGCTCGGTCGCGTTCGACATCGAGCGCGGCGACGGCACCGCGTCGTGGCTGCCCCTCTATCACGACATGGGGCTGCTGACGCTGCTGTCGAACATGCACTACCGCGCGCCGCTGCTGATGATGCAGCCGAACAGTTTCATCCGCAATCCGCTCGGCTGGCTCAAGCGCGTCGCCGCCGCCCGCGCGACCACCACGTCGGTGCCCACCTTCGCGCTGCGCTATTGCGTGCGCCGTTTCAACGCCGCCGCGATGGAAGGCGTCGACCTGTCGGCGTGCCGCAACATCTTCATCGGCGGCGAGCGGGTCGACGACGCGACGCTGCGCGACTTCGCCGCGACCTTCGCGCCTTACGGGCTCGACGGGTCGGCATTGCAGCCGTGCTACGGCATGGCGGAATCGACGCTCGCGGTGTCGATGCATCGCGCATGGCACACCGACCGGGTCGACGGCGCGCCGTACGTGATCCCCGACCGGATCGCGAAGCACACGCTGATCGAGACGCGGCAGGCACAGCCCGCCGGCCCGCAGGACGATGCGGAGACCGTGCTCGCGATGGGCACGCCGATCGTCGGCATGCAGTTCCTGATCGTCGACGACCACGGCCATCCGCGCGACGAGCGCGCGGTCGGCGAAGTGGCGATTCGCGGCAGCTCGGTGATGTGCGGCTACCTGGACCCGGACGACGGTTCGATCAATCCGGCGAAGACGCAGGACGGCTGGTTCCTGACCGGCGACATCGGCTACGTGGCCGACGGCCAGCTGTACATCCTCGGCCGCAAGAAGGAGATCATCATCATCCGCGGCAGCAACTATTTCCCGCACGAGATCGAGGAAACGCTCGGCCAGCATCCGGCGCTGCACAAGAGCACCTGCATCGCGTTCGGCCTGCCCGACGATGCGACCGGCACGGAGCGCCTGATCGTCGCGGTCGAGGCGCGCCCCGTCGATGCGACCGCGCAGACCCGCACCGAATTCCAGCATCTGCTGCAACAGCGCATCGGCTTCGCCGCGCAGGACATCTGCTTCGTCGAGCCCGGCGCGCTGCCGCGCACGACGAGCGGCAAGCTGCAGCGGGTCAAGTGCCGGGACCTGTACGCCGCCGGTTCGCTGCCCGTGATCGACGCGCCGCTCTCGCCGATGGCCGGCCACGCGGCCGCCGCGAACGCGGCGACGCTCGCGCAGGGAGCGAACGCATGAATGCAGTCCGCCGCGCGTCGCCGCGACGCGCGCCATCGATCGGGGCACGCTGAGGGATTCGCGTCATGACGTTCCCGCCGATGCGTGCGCCGCGCGATGTCCGCCGCCCGTCCTCGCCCGCCGCCTTCGCCATGCCGCCGTGCATCCGCATCGCGTCCGCGCGCTGAGCATTCGAATCGGGCCACTCGCCGCCGCCGCGAGGTTCGGCGACCGGCGGGCCGCCCCCAACGCCGTCACCCCGAGCCTCACGACAGCTCGCGCAATCCCCCCGGCGGTCAGCCGCTCGACCCCGATCACCTTGTTCAATCCTGAAGGAGCCGCAACATGACGACCCAAACCGTTCCCGCCGACGCACTCGACATCCTCGCCCGCGAAGTCGCGAAGATTCTCAACGTCGAGACGGTCGCGACCGACGCCGGCATCGGCGAACTGGGCATCGACTCGCTCAACATCGTCGAGCTGATCGTGTTCTGCGAGCAGCTGTACGGCGCGATCGATCCGGAAGCGCTCAACATCACGCAGTTCACGACGCTGCAGCAGCTCGACACGCAGCTGCGCCACCAGCAGCACGCCGCCTGATCCGCGCAGTCGACCCTGCTGACGCCGGTCGGGCACGCTGCCGCCGCCCGATCCGACTTGCCCGGCCCCGCCGCGCCGCCGCTCAACCGAGACCATGACGACGAACCTCCATCCCCCTGCCCGCCGCGCGGTCGAACCGTGGCTCGGCATCGAGGCCGCCGCCTACGAACTGCCGGGCCCGCCGGTCGACATCGAGGCGTGGGCCGCCGAACGCGACTACCCCGCCAAGCGCGCCGCCGCGATCGCCCGGTCGGGCAGCCGCTACTTCCACATGGCGCTCGATCTCGGCGAAACCGAACTGGCGATCGCGGCGACCGGCCGCCTGATCGACGCGGCGCGGATTCATCCGGTCGACATCGGCGCGATCGTGCACGTTCACACGCAGCAGTTCAGCGTGCCGCCCGCGCCGCGCAGCCTGCCGCACGAAGTCGCGGCGAGCTTCGGGATCGAGCCGGTGTGGCTCGGCTCGATCGCGCAGTTGAACTGCGTGTCGGTCGCGGCCGGCATCGAGGCCGTGCACGCGCTGATGCGCCGGTTCCCACAGCTGGACGCGGCGCTGGTCGTGTCGTCCGACCGGGTGTACGGCGAGGATTTCCGGATGCGCCAGGGCACCGGCGTGCAGTGCGACGGCGCCGCGGCGATGCTGCTGACCCGCAACAGCACGAAGAACCGGCTCGGCCGGATCGCGATCCAGACCCATGCGAAGTGGTATCGCGGCGCGGACGGCACCGCGGAACACGAAGCCGACCTGATCCCGCTGGAATGGCCGTACACGCGCAAGGCGATCGAATCGGCGGTCGCGTTCGAGGACGTCGCGCTGTCCGCCTACGACCTGCTGCTGCCGCACAACGCCGACCTGCCCGGCTGGAATGCGCTGTGCCGCGATCTCCAGGTGCCGCAGGAGCGGCTCTACGCGACCAACATCTACGCGCGCGGTCACGCATGCTGCTCGGATTTCCCGATCAATCTCGCGGACGCCGGGCTCGCCGCGCTCGCCGACGGGCAGCACGTGCTGGGCGTGATGCAATCGGATTGCGGCGCGTACGCGGCGGTCTCCCTGCACCCGGTGACCCATCATGCAGACTGAACTCGACCGCGCGCCGGCCGCGCCGCTCGACCCCATGTGGCTCGCCGAGCTGAAGACGCCGTGCTACGTGTACGACCCGGCGATCGCGATCGCCCGCTACCGCGACCTGAAGGCACGGCTCGGCACGCGCCTGATCGTGTCGCTGAAGGCCAATCCGGATCAGGACATGCTGGCGCGCTGCGCTCACGCGTACGAGGACGGCGTCGAGCTTGCGAGCCGCGGCGAACTCGATCGGGTGGTCGGCCGGGTCAAGGGTCCGCGCTACCTGAACAACCCGTCGATGAACGAGGAGTTCATCCGCGCGGGCCTCGCGTCGCGCTGCCACTTCGTGCTCGACAACCCGGACCACGTCGCACGCTTCATCCCGCTCGCGCGCGACGCGGCGGCGGCGGGCGCCGCGCCCGGCAAGCTGCTGCTCAGACTGAACGCGGGCGCGCTGGCGGGCGATCAGTCCCGAGCGCACTGGCACGATCACTTCGGCATGACGCCCAACGAGGCCTTCGCGGCGCTGCGCGCGCTGGCGGGCGCCGGCCTGCGGATCGACGGCCTGCACGTGTTCTCCGGGCCGCACTCGTTCGTGCGAGGCGACGCCGCCCAGCCCGACACGCTTGCGCTGCCCGCCGCGCTCGCGGCGCTCGCGCGCGACCTCGAGCCGGGCAACGGCGCGCCGCTCGCATCGCTGAGCCTCGGCGGCGGCTTCCCCGAGCAGCCGGTCCAGCCCGAAGCGTTCGCGCGCTACCGCGCCGCCATCGCGCCGCTCGCCGGCCCGTATTCGCTCGCGCACGAATCGGGCCGCGCGATTTTCGCGGACGCCGGGTTCTTCGTCACGAAAGTGGTGGCCGTCAAGCACTGGGCGGACCGCACGATCGCGGTCTGCGACGGCGGCATCAGCCACAACTTCCTGCTCGCGCAGACGGAATCGGTGATCCGCCGCCTGCAGGCGCCGCAACTGGTGCGCCGCTCGCCCGAGCCCGGCGACGTCGGCGCCGCGTCGACGCTGTTCGTCGGCAGCACCTGCAGCCGCGCCGACGTGATCGGCCGCGGCACCGGCAACGCGCCGCCCCGGCCGGGCGACCTCGCGGTCTTCTCGCAGTGCGGCGCCTATCACCGCACCTACTCGATGAACGGCTTCCTGTCTCACGAAGCCGCGCACGTGTACATCAAACCCGCTTAAGCGCACTCCAGGGAGCCGCTCATGAACGCCTTGATACGCATCGCCGACGTGCTCGAAGACGGCGCGCGCCGCTGGCCGCACCACATCGCCTATGCCGACGGCAAGCGCGAGATCGCGTTCGCGCAGCTGGCGTTCGCGGTCCGTTGCGCGGCCGCCGCGCTGCGCGCGCGAGGCGTCGGATTCGGCGACCGGGTCGCGATCTATGCGCCGAAGCAATACGAGACCGTCGTGTCGATCCTCGCCGTCAACGCGATCGGCGCGCTGTTCGTGCCGGTCAATCCGCAGCTCAAGGAAGCGCAGGTCCAGCACATCCTGAGCGACAGCGGCGCGGCGCTGCTCGTCACCGGCGCGCTGCGGCTCAAGCGGATGCCCGACCTCGCCGCGGCGCCCGGCGCGCCCGGCGTGCTGCTGACGGAGGATCTGGCCGACATCGTGCACGTCGCCTGCGGCACGTACACCGGCGGCCAGCACGATCCGCTGCTCGCCGGCTTCGTCGCGGTCGACGACGACCCCGCCGCGATCCTCTACACGTCCGGCTCGACCGGCAAGCCGAAGGGCGTGGTGGTATCGCAGCGCAATCTGGTGTCGGGCGCGTATAGCGTTGCCGCGTACCAGGGCCTGCATTCGACCGACGTGATCCTCGGCGTGCTGCCGCTCAGCTTCGACGCGGGCCTGAGCCAGCTGACCACCGCGCTCGTATCGGGCGCCTGCTATGCGCCGCTCGATTTCCTGCAGCCGTCCGAAGTGCCGCGCTACTGCGATGCGCGCCGCGTCACGTCGATCACCGGCGTGCCGCCGCTGTGGATGCAACTGGCGTCGGTCCCGTGGAGCGACACCGCGCGCTCGCGGGTGCGCCGCTTCGCGAACACCGGCGGCCATCTCGCGACGCCGCTGCTGCAACGCCTGCGCGCGCTGTACGTCAACGCCGATCCTTACCTGATGTACGGGCTGACCGAAGCGTTCCGCTCCACCTACCTGTCGCCCGCCGACGCGCACACGCGCCCCGCATCGATCGGCAAGGCGGTGCCGAACGCGGAGATCCTCGTGCTGCGCCCCGACGGCAGCGCGTGCGACCCGGACGAGCCCGGCGAACTGGTGCATCGCGGCGCGTTCGTCACGCTCGGCTACTGGAACCAGCCGCAGCTCACCGAACAGCGCTTCCGCACGCTGCCGCATCGGCACGGACAGATTCCGCGCGCGGGCGTCGCGGTGTGGTCGGGCGACATCGTCCGGCGCGACGCCGAGGGCTACCTGTACTTCGTCGCGCGCGGCGACGACATGATCAAGACCTCCGGCTACCGCGTCAGCCCGACCGAGGTCGAGGACGTGCTGTTCGCGCTGCCGCACATCCGCGAGGCCGCCGTGTTCGGCGTCCCGCATCCGGCGCTCGGCCAGACGATCGCCGCGTGCGTGGTGTCGACGCTCGACGCCGACGCGTGCCGCGCCGACATCGCCCGCGCATGCCGCGATGCGCTGCCGACCTACATGGCGCCGCTGATCGTCGACGTGCAGGCGTCGCTGCCGCGCAACCCGAACGGCAAGATCGACCGGCCGGCTCTGAAGGCGCGGCACCTCGACGCCTTCTCCGCGTCGGCCGCCGAGGAGAGCATCGCATGACGATTCCCACGCTCGACGTCCCCCGGCATGCGGCGAACGCGGACGCGCACTGGCCGCAAGCGGCCGGCGCGTGCGCGCTGGCGATGCTGGGGGGCGTCGCCGTGCTGCCGCCGACCGTCGCGTTCAACGCCGTCCAGGCGCAGGAGCGCCACCCCGGCTACCGGCACCTGCTGCTGCCGCAGGCGCGCTTCGCGCGCCCGCGCGGCAGCGGCAGGATCAGCGACGAGGAAGCGCGGCGCCTCACGCCGACCGGCCGCCCGGTGCTGCGCATCGCGCCCGCCGGCCGCAGCCTGTCCGATCTGGCCGCCGACGCGGCGCTCGACCTGCGCGACCAGCTCGGCTCCGAGCAGCTTGCGCGCACCAGCCACGTGCTGGTCGGGAGCTGCGCGCTCAACGAGGCGATCGGCGACTCGGTGGTCGGACGGATGCAATACGAACTGGGGCTGAACCACGTGACGCCGCTCGCGCTCGGCCAGAACGGCACGCTCGGCTGGTACTCGGCGCTGACGCTGCTCGACGGCATGCTCGGCGACGACGGCCAGGCGCTCGTGATCCTCACCGACAAGTGGCTGTACCCGTTCTTCCGCCAGTTCGGCGATCTGGTCGGCTACGGCGACGCCGCGGCCGCGATGCTGGTGCGCCGCGCGACCGACGCGCCGCAGGCGGACGCGTGGGGCGGGCTGAGAAGCGTCGCGCTCGAATTCGGCGCATCGATCGCCGATCCCTGGGCCGGCGCGCCCGATGCGTTGCGCGACGCGCTCGCGCCGCTCGCGGCCCGCGCGATCCGGCGCGCGCTCTACGACGCGAAGCTGCGGCCCGACCAGCTCGACTGGTGCATCGCGCCCGGCTTCGATCCGGCCTTCGCCGCGCGCGTCGCCGACGCGGCCGCCATTCCGCTCTGCTGCCGCGTGCAGCACGACATGGGCGGACATCTGTCATCGGCGGATTCGGCGGTATCGCTGATCCGCCTCACCGCGTCGCTCGACCACGCGGAGCGCCGCCTCGCGCTGGTCTGGGATGCCGCGCTGCACGGCGCGGCCGCGGCGGCCGTGCTCGACGTGACGGGCGGCTTCGACGCCGCACTCGATATCGAAGGAGACACGCCATGAGCGCCTATAAAGTCAGCCTGCGCGAACTGCGCTTTTTTCTGTGGGAACTGTTCGAAGCGGATCGGTGCTTCCTCGCGCAGGGCCCGTACAGCACGCACGACCGCGCGTACTTCGACGCGCTGCTCGAACGCGCGCGCGATTTCGCGCTGGAGCTGGGCCGCAGCTACCAGATGGCCGACGTCGAAGGCTGCCGGCTGAGCGACGACGGCCAGGTGCAGATCCCGTCGCATTTCCACGCGCTGTGGGCGCGCTTTCGCGACGAGTGGTCGAACACGCTGTTCGGCACCGAGCACGGGCTGCCGCCGATCGTCACGCAGATGATCTACGAGATGTTCATGGGCGCGAACCCGTCGTTCATGACCTACGGCGGCTTCACGCGTCCCGCCGTCAAGCTGCTGAAGATGCACGGCACGCCGCATCAGAAGGGCTTCATCGGCGCGCTCGAAAGCTATCGCTGGGACGCGTGCTTCTGCGCGACCGAGCCGCAGGCGGGCACCGACCTCACCGCGATCGCGCTGCGCGCGGAACCGCTCGACGGCGACGTGTACGCGGTCAGCGGCGAGAAGGTCTACATCTCGGCCGGCATGCACGAGCTGACCGAGAACACGCTGTACTTCGTGCTGGGCCGGATCGACACCGCCACGCCCGACTCGTTCTCGCTGTCGTGCCTGGTCGTGCCGCGCTACTGGCCCGACGAGGAGACCGGCGCGCTGCTGCCCAACCACGTCGAATGCATCGGCCTGCCGCGCAAGATGGGGCTGAAGGGCTGCGCGAACACCCACCTCGTGTTCGGCTCGAACGGCACGACCCGCGGCTGGCTGCTCGGCAGCCGCCGCAACGTCGGACTGCTGCAGCTGATGCCGCTGATGAACCAGGCGCGGATGAGCACCGGCATGTTCGGCGTCGGCGTCGCATCGAGCGCGTATCTGCATGCGGTGGACTACGCGAGCCGCCGGATGCAGGGCCGGCCGATCGAGCACGCGTCGAACACGGGCGCCGCGCGCGTCGCGATCATCGAGCACGCGGACGTGCAGCGGATGCTGCTCGACATGAAAAGCCGCGTCGACGGCTGCCGGGGGCTGCTCGGCAAGCTCGCCGCGACCGCCACCCGCGCGTCGATCCTCGAGGTGACGCCCGATTCGGACCCGGCGGAGATCGAGCGGCACCGCAAGCTGCAGCAGCTGCTCACGCCGATCTGCAAGGCGTTCATCTCGGATCAGGCGTGGCGCATCTGCGAAACCGCGATCCAGGTACACGGCGGGCTCGGCTACACCGACGCGAGCCCCGTCGAGCAGAACGCGCGCGACGTGAAGATCCTGTCGATCTGGGAAGGCACCAACTACATCCAGGCGCAGGACCTCGTGCGCGACAAGCTCGGCTTCGGCCGCCACTCGCGCCTGATCCGCTACTACCGCGACGAGCTGGACGCGTTCCTCGCGACCCGGCCCGAGGGCGGCGCCGACATCGATGCCGGACTGGCGCCGCTGTTCGGCGAGCTGCGCGCGGGCGCGGAGCGCATCGAAGCCGCGCTCGCGCACATCGCGCGCGAAGTACAGGACGGCCACACGCACCGCAGCAGCCAGTTCTACACGCGCTTTCTCGACATGTTCGGGCTCGTCACGTCGGCCTGGGTGCTGCTGGAATCGGCCTGTATCGCGCAGCGGCGGCTCGCCGCGCTCGATCCCGACGCCGAGCCCGGCGAAGCCGCGTTCTATCGCGGCAAGCTCAAGAGCGCGCGCTACTTCTTCGCCAACGTGCTGCCGCTCGTCGAACAGCATGCGCGCGCGATCGCGTCGATCGGCGACGCGGCGGTCAGCGTCAGCAGCGACGAACTTGCCCAGGTGGAATGACATGGATACGACACTCCCGCTTCCGTCCGCCGACGCGTCGCCCGCGCCGGCAGCCGGCCCCGCCCCGGACGCGCCGCGCAACCTGCTCGGCCGGCCGGCGACCCGCCATCGCGGCACCGAGATCGACGGCGCGACGCTCGCGCCCGAAGGCCTGTGGGTGCGCGACCGCAATCTCAACGACCTGATCGGCACGACCTCGTTCGAGCACGCGCTCGCGCACCTGTGGTTCGACCGGCACGCCGACGATGCCCGGACGGCGGCGATCCGGCAGCGTCTCGGCGCGCTCGGCGCGAGCTTCGCGCACGGCTCGGCCGCGCAGGACGTCGCGGCGAACCTGGGCGCGGCGGGCGTGGAGCCGGTGTTCGCCGCCGCCGCCGGCCTGCTGCGCGGCCTCGACGATGCGATCGTCCGCGCCGCCGGCGAGCCGCTCGGCGACCCGGATCTCGACGCAATGCTCGCGTGCGCCGCCGCCGCGCCGTTCCTGCTGCGCGCCGCGATCGACGGCCGGCCGTTCGCGGTGTCGACCGGCGCGCGCCGCATCGATGCCGGCCTGAGCCATGCGCAGCGGATGCTGGTGCTGACAGGCGCATCGCGCCACGACCCGCTCGCCGAGCGCGTGATGGACGCGCTGCTGGTCGCGTGGCACGCGGGCTTCGGCTACATCACGCCGACCGTGCTCGCGCCGCGCGTCGCGATCGGCACGGGCGTGACGCTCACGCAGGCGATCGCGGCCGGCTTCATGGCGAGCGGACCGTCGCATGTCGGCGCGGCGCTCGAAGCGCTCGACTGGCTGCAGTCGCTCGCCGCGACGCTGGCGCCCGGCGAGCGCACGCCGGATGCGCTGCGCCGCGCGAGCGCGGGCGCCGTCGACCGGATCTTCGACGCCGACGGCGCGCTGCTGTTCGGATTCGGCCATCCGCTGTTCGTCGCCGATCCGCGCCCGCCGCATCTGCGCGCGCTGTTCGCCGGATGGGATCTGTCCGGCCCGTACCTGACGCTGTTCGATGCGTGCTGCGCGCGCGCCGCCGAACGCAAGCACCTGAATCCGAACATCGACTTCCTGACCGCGACCGCGCTGCTCGAACTGGGCGTGACGGTGCCGTCCTGGGGGGTCGGCGTCGGGCTCTGCTCGCGCATCGCGGCGATGGCCGCGCATGCGGTCGAGCGGCGGCAGCGCCCCGCATTCGGCGTGACCAGCGCGACCGCGCGCAAATTGCTGGCCGCCGTCCCGGTCGGCTGGCTGTGACCTTCCCCTTCGCACTCCATTCGAGGACCATCATGCTGCTCAAGAATCTGCGCCCGGCAACCGACTACGACCGCTTCGCCACCGAAACGCTGGAACCCTGGGATCTGCTGTTCATCAGCCGGATCCGGATGCTCGCGCGCAACATGACGCCGGGCGTGATCGCCGACATCGGCACGGCCACCGGCGTGGTGCCGGTCCGGCTCGGCACCGACCCGTCGATGCAGGCATGGCGCTTCGTCGGCGTCGATCTCGATCCGGCGATGCTGGACGAAGGGCTGCCGCGCATCCGCGAACTGGGGCTGTCGGAGCGGATCGAGATGCGGGTCGGCGACGCGCTCGCGCTGCCGTTCGACGACGGCAGCCTGACGATGGCGGTCGGCCGCGCGACGCTGCACCATCTGCCCGACAAGGCGTTGAGCCTCACCGAGATGTTCCGCGTGCTGGAGCCGGGCGGCGTCGCGCTGGTGCACGACATGCGCCGCGACGCGCCGCAGCACCTGCTCGACCGCTTCACGCAGATGCGCGCCGCCGCCGACTATCCGCCGACCCACGTCGAGGAAAAGATCACGCTCGACGAAGCCCATGCGCTCGTCGCCGAAGCGGGGCTCGCGCCGTACGCGTCGATCCACAGCCCGAGCGCGGGACTCGGCGCGCTCGGCTTCGAAATCCTGCTGAAGAAGCCCGCGCTCGCGTGACGCCATGAGCCATCCGATCCCGCACCCGCCCCCGGCGGCGGACACCGCCGCCGCCCGCCTCGACCAGGCGGCCGAGCGTCTCGGCGCGCGCCACGTGCGCTGCCTGCATCCGGTCGAAGGCCGCGCGCTGCCGCTGTGCGTGACGCCGCTCGATCCGGCGCTCGCGACCTCCGCCGATGCGTTCGTCGCGTGGTATCGCGCGCGTCTCGACACGATCGGCGCGCTCCTCGACGAGTACGGCGCGATCCTGTGGCGCGGGTTCGCGGTGCCGGACACGGCCGCGTTCGGCGCGCTCGGCGCGCTCTACCCGCCGCACGCGCGCGGCTACACGGCGGGCGCCGCGCCGCGCAAGGCGATCGCCGGGCAGGTCTACGAATCGACGCGGATGCCGCCGCCGTTCAAGATCGGCCTGCATCAGGAAATGGCCTACATGGCGACGTTTCCGCGCCTGCTCGCGTTCTATTGCCGGGTGCCCGCCCAGGCCGGCGGCGAGACGCCGATCTGCGACATGCGCCGCGTCACCGCGCGGCTGCCCGCCGACGTGCGCGAGCGGTTCGCCGCGCGCGGCGTGATGTACCTGCGCAACTTCGCGTCGCCGGACAGCCGCGAGCCCGGCGTCGCCGCCAATCCGAACCTGCCGTTCGGCGAATACCACCGGCCGTGGCACGAGGCGTTCGACACGCAGGATCGGGCGGAGGTCGAGCGGCTGTGCGACGAACGCGCGCTCGGCCGCCGCTGGCTCGACGACGGCAGCGTGACCGTGTCGCACGTCGGCCCGGCGCTGATCACGCATCCGCGCACCGGCGAGCACGTCTGGTTCAACCAGGCGAGCGCGCAGCATCCGAATCCGCGCTCGATGGGCGGCTTCAGCTATCGCTATCTGCAGCGCGTATACCGGTCGAGCGCCGCGTTTCCGTACGAGATCCGCTACGGCGACGGCACGGAGATGCCCTACCCGGACCTGACCGACGTCTACGACGCGATGGACGCCGAGGAGATCGCGTTCGAATGGCGCGCGGGCGACGTGATGCTGATCGACAACCTGCTGGTCGCGCATGGCCGCAATCCGTATCGCGGCCCGCGCGACACGCAGGTGATGCTGCTCGACTATCCGGCCGCGCAGGGGTGAGCCGAAAGACGCGGCATGGGCCGCCGGCGCGATGCGCGCCTCGTCTGACGGCCCGTGGCGGTCCGTCTGGAAGGAGAAGCGAAATGAAACCGAATCATGCGCTGCCCGCGATCTCGCCGCGGTTCCGCCGCCGGCCGGGGGCGGACCCGCGCGCACGTGCCGCGCATGACCGGCGCGAGGCGCGCCTGGTCTGAGGGCCCGTGGCGGTCCGTCTGGAAGGAGACGCGAAATGAAACCGAATCATGCGCTGCCCGCGATCTCGCCGCGGTTCCGCCGCCGGCCGGGGGCGGAACCGCGCGCACGTGCCGCGCATGACCTGCGCGATGCGCGGGCGGACGGTGCGCCATGCCGCGCCGCCATGCGGGCGGACCGGCCATGAACGCCCCCCTCGATGCCCCGACGTCGCCGCGCGACGCGTTCGCCGCGCTGCTGCCGGACGGCGCCTGGCTCACCGGCGACGCGGCCGCGCCCTACCTCGCCGACGTGCTGCGTTACCAGGGCACGGCGCTCGGCGTTGCGTTGCCCGAGACCGTCGAACAACTGAGCGCGCTGGCGCGCACCGCGTTCGAACAGCGCGTGACGCTGGTGCCGCAAGGCGAGCGCACCGGCCTGTGCGGCGCGGCGCTGCCGGATCGCGGCGGCACGCAATGCGCGGTGTCGTTCGCCCGGATGAAACGCGTGCGCGGCTACGATCCGGTCAACCGCAGCATCACCGTCGAAGCGGGCCTGCGGCTGTCCGAGCTGAACCGCCACGCGGAGCCGGCGGGCCTGTGCCTGCCGATCGATCTCGGCAGCGATCCCGCCGTGGGCGGGCTGCTCGGCGCGAATGCCGGCGGCAGCCGGCTGATCAAGTACGGCGACACGCGGCGCAACGTGCTAGGCGTCGAGGCGGTGCTCGCCGATCGCGACGGTACCGTGCTCGACCTGCTCGCGCCGCTCCGCAAGAACAATACCGGGCTCGACCTGAAGCAGCTGTTCATCGGCGCGGGCGGCGCGAACGGGCTCGTCAGCGCAGTGTCGTTCGCGCTCGCGCCGGTCGAACGCTCGTCGCACACGATCCTGATCGCGTTCGCATCGTACGATGCGGCGACGCGCGGACTCGTCGCGTTCGAGGCCGCGTTCGGCGAGCTGCTGTCCGCCTACGAGTTCATCTCGGCGCGCGCGCTGGCGCACGTCTCGGCCGTCTTCCCGGCGCTGCGCGCGCCGTTCGACGACGGCGCGGCGGCCTGCTTCGCGCTCGTCGAGATCGCGAGCGGGATGGCCGGGCTCGACGCGCTCTTCGAGGCGCGCGGGCTCGACCTCGTCCAGGCCCTGCTCGGCGAGGGGGCCGCGCTCGACGCCGCGTTCGGCGCGAGCGAACGCTTCTGGCGGATCCGCGACAGCCTGCCGCTCGCCGTCGCGCAGGATGCGTTGCCGCTGTCGTTCGACATCGCGTTCGCGCGCGGCGCGCTGGCGCCGTTTCTCGAGGAAACGGCACGCTGGTTCGCCGCCGCGCATCCGCGACTCGGATACTACGAGTTCGGCCACTTCGGCGACGGCGGCTGCCACCTGATCGTCGCGATTCCGCTCGCGCTCGCCGATCAGTACGGACCGATGCGCCAGATCGCGCTGCGCGGCGAGCTGTACGAGCGGGTACGCCGGCATGGCGGCAGTTTCAGCGCCGAGCACGGCATCGGTCCGACCAACCTCGCGTACTACCGGAAGTTCGTACCGCCCGCCACGCGCGCCGCCGCCACGGCGATCCAGCAGGCGCTCGATCCGCGCGCGCTGTGCGGGCGCGTGCGGTACTGAGCGGCCGGCGGCGAAGCCCATGCGCGCGCGGCCCCCGCCGCACTCGCGCGGCAGACCCGGCGCGTGGCCGCTCCGCAACATCCGACGCCGGCGGCGAAGACCGGCGCGCGCCTTGATCCGATACGCGGAGGATCCGGGCACGCGGCGATCGCGTTGCGTGCCGGCCCCCGGCAACGCCGACACGGCGCACGACCCGTTCAAGCGATCGGGCATCAGCATGAGAGACCGGCGGGCCCCCTTGCCTCGCGCGCGGAACCGGGCGCATGGCGGCGGGCCCGCGAACGGCACTTGCCGCGCGGGCGCGGCGGGGGCCGCCTTGTTCCGTCCCGACGCTTCAGGAGCCGGTATGAACGACCCGCAGGATCTTCCGCCCGACGCGGACGAGCAGCAGCACCCCGCGCACGACCGGGACGGCACATGGCATGCGTGGCCGGCGGACGGCGCGATCATCGGCGTGAAAGGCACCGCGTATGTGGTCGGACTGCCGCACGACAGGGTGACGAGTGCGACGCTGTGGCGCTGGCTGCAGCGGATGAAGGACCACTGAGCGCCGTGCGCCGGCGTCAGTGGAAATCGCGGCTGACCGTCCTGAGCCCGTTCAGCAGCGGCGTCTTGTCGACGAGATGATGCGCGACCAGATGCCGTACCTCGCCCTCGCACTGCCAGACGCCGTACACGGCGAGCAGCGCCGCATCGACGGCCTCCCGGCGCTGCCGCTCCAGCAGCTTCGGCCAGATGATCACGTTGACGCAGCCGGTCTCGTCCTCGAGCGTGACGAACAGCACGCCTTTTGCCGTGCCCGGCCGCTGGCGCGCCGTGACGAGCCCGCAGCCGCGCGCGAGCCGGCCGTTGCCGAGCGGGTTCAGCTCCGCGGCGGGCAGCAGCCGTTCCGCGCGCAGCGCCGGCCGCAGCAGCGCGAGCGGATGGCGGTTCAGCGTGAGGCCGACGCTGCGGTAATCGCCGAGGATGTCGTCGGCCTCGGTGGGCGCGCCGAGGTCGGGGCGCACGGCCTCGTCGATCGGCGCATCGGCGAGCAGGCCGCGCTCGGGCACCGCCGCGACCGCCTGCCAGAGCGCATCGCGGCGGTTGCCCGCGAGCGGCGCGAACGCATTGGCGGCCGCGAGCGCCTCCAGGTCGCGGCGTTCGAGCCGGGCGCGGCGCGCGAGATCGTCGACGCTTTCGAACGGACGCTGCGCGCGCGCCGCCTCGATGCGGCGCGCGCCCGCCTCGCTCATCCCGCTCACGAGCGAGAAGCCGAGGCGCACGGCGGGCAGCGGGCCGGATGCGGCGCGGAGTCCTCCGGCGCCGAACGCACGCTCGCCTGCCGCGGCGGCTGACGTATCGAATACGTTCGATGCGTCGCCGGCGTCGCGGCCGGATGCGCGCGCCGGTGCCGCATCGAGCGTTGGTTCCGCGCCGATCCCGGAATCCGCCTCATCGCCGGCGTCACGGTCCGATGCGCACTCGAGCCGGTGGCCGCACACGCTGCCCGGCGAAGCGTCACGCGCATCGCCATCGATCCGCGCCTCGGGCCTGTCATCCGGCCTCCCTCGCATCGAGCCGCCTTCGCCTTCGAGCGCCGCATCCCAGCCGCTGCGCGTCACATCCACGGGCAGCACCGTCACGCCGTGCCGCTTCGCGTCCTGCACGAGCTGCGCCGGCTGATAGAAACCCATCGGCTGGCTGTTCAGCAGCGCGACGAGGAACACCGCCGGGTAATGGCACTTGAGCCAGCTGCTCGCATAGACGAGATGCGCGAAGCTCGCCGCATGGCTCTCCGGAAAACCGTAATCGCCGAAGCCCTTGATCTGCTCGAAGATCTGTTCGGCGAATTCGAGCGGATAGTCGCGCTCGCGCATCCCGTCGACGATCTTCCGGTGGTACTTCTCCAGATTGCCCTTGCGCTTCCACGCGGCCATCGCGCGCCGCAGCTCGTCGGCCTCGCCGGGCGTGAAGCCGGCGGCGATCATCGCGATCTGCATCACCTGTTCCTGGAAGATCGGCACGCCTTCGGTGCGGGCGAGCGCGGCCTTCAGCTCGGGCTTCGGATAGGTCACGGGCTCCCGCTTCTGCCGCCGCTTCAGATACGGATGCACCGCGCCGCCCTGGATCGGCCCCGGCCGCACGATCGCGACCTCGATCACCAGATCGTAGTAATTCCGCGGCCTCAGGCGAGGCAGCATCGACATCTGCGCGCGCGATTCGATCTGGAACACGCCGACCGTATCGGCACGCGAGATCATCGCGTAGGTCGGCCCGTCGTCCTGGGGAATGTCCTCCATCCGGAACGGCCGGCCCGCCCGCCCGGACAGCATGTCGAACGCGCGATGCAGTGCCGACAGCATGCCGAGCGCCAGCACGTCGACCTTCATCAGCTTGAGCGATTCGAGATCGTCCTTGTCCCACTGGATCACGCGCCGACCCTCCATTGCCGCGTTCTCGACCGGCACGAGCCGCGTGAGCTTGCCGCGGCTGATCACGAAGCCGCCCGAATGCTGCGACAGATGGCGGGGGAAATTGAGCAGCTTCGCGGCCAGCGCGGCCCAGGTGCGGATCAGCGGCGTATCGGGATCGAGCCCGCTCGCCGCGAAACGCGCGAGCAGGTCGCGGCGGCCGTCGAACCATTGATGCTCCTTCACGACACGCTCGACGATCATCGGATCGACGCCCAGCGCCTTGCCGGTTTCGCGCAGCGCGCCGCGCGGACGGTAGGTCGAGACGGCGGCGGCCAGCGCGGCGCGATCGTGGCCGTACTTCCTGTAGAGATACTGAATGACCTCCTCGCGGCGCTGGTGTTCGAAATCCACGTCGATGTCGGGCGGCTCGCCGCGCTCGCGGCTGATGAAGCGCTCGAACAGCAGGGTGCTCTGCTCGGGATTCACCTCGGTGACGCGCAGGCAATAGCACACCACCGAATTCGCGGCCGAGCCGCGCCCCTGGCACAGGATGTCCTGGCTGCGCGCGTAGCTCACGATGTCGTAGACCGTCAGGAAATACGGCTCGTAGTGAAGCGCCGCGATCAACCCGAGCTCGTACTCGATGCGCTCGCGCACCGGGCCGGGCACACCCCGCGGATAGCGGCCGTGCGCGCCTCGCCAGGTTTCCTGGCGCAGATAGCTCGCCGGCGTGTGCCCGTCGGGCACGATTTCGTGCGGATACTCGTAGCGCAGCTCCGCGAGCGAAAACACGCAGGCGTCCAGAATCCGGCACGTCTCCTCCATCGCGGAGACGGGATAGGCGCGCGACAGCCTGAACCGCGAACGCAGATGCTGCTCCGCATTCGGCGCGAGCGCATACCCGCATTCGGCGATCGGCCGGCCGGCGCGAATCGCCGTCATCGTGTCCTGCAGCGGCTTTCTCGACCGGACATGCATCGTCACGTCGCCGAGCGCGACGACGGGCACGCGGTAATGCAGCGCCGCCGCCTCGACGTCGTTCGCATGCGCGCCGTCGAATGCCTGCCGATGCAGCACGAGCCCCGTGCGCGCCCGCTCGCCGAACGTCGCGCGCATCCAGGCGAGCTGAAGGTCGAGCACATCCGCCTGCGCGGGATAGCGCGGTACGAGAATCGCGAAGCAATCGGGCACGCCGCGCAGATGCGCGAAGCCGCTGTCCGGCTCGGCCAGCTCTCGCGGCGCGAGCCGGTAGGTGCCCTTCGGCGCGCGCATCCTGAGCCAGGAAATCAGCTCGGACAGATTGCCGTAGCCCTCGCGGGTCCGCGCCAGCAGCACGAGACCGAAGCCGGGCGCACCGTCATCCGGCGTGACGTCGAAATAGGCGCCGACGGCAAGCCGCAGTCCCGCCGCATGCGCCGCGACATGCATGCGGACCGCGCCCGCGAGCGAGCATTCGTCGGTGATCGCGATGCCGCGATAGTTCAGCTCGACCGCGCGCGCGACCAGCTCCTCCGCCGACGATGCGCCGTGCAGGAAGGAGAAATTCGACCGGCAGAACAACTCCGCATACGCCGGCAGCCACTCGTTCGTCGAGGCCATCGCCGTTCATCCGAAAAGACCGTGCAGGAACCAGCGCTGCTCGGCGCCGGCCGCGCTGCTCAAGCGGTCGCGGTAGATCCAGTAGCACGCGCCTTCCGCGTCCTGCGCGACGAAGTAATCGCGCGCGATGCCCCGGCCGTCGAACCAGCCCGACTCGATCCGCTCGGCCGCCGACGCGAGCGACAGCGGCGTGCGATACACCGGCCGCTCGTCGCGCACGAGGAGCGGCAGCGGTTCGGCGAGCAGCCACGCCGGGCGCGGCGGCTGATGCGCGGGCTCGCCCGGCTTGGCCGCCTGCGCGCCGAACGGCAGCCAGCGGTTCGCGATCTCGGGCCGGTAGTCGTCGACAGGCGCGGGACGCAGCACGTTGTGCGCGCCGAGCCGCGCACTCAGCAGTTCGAGCAACCGCGCGCGATCCGCCGGCGTGCCGCCCGGTTCGGGAAACAGATCGTCCGGCGGCGGCCCGGCTTCGACGACGCGCGAGACGGTCAGGCGCACCGCGACCACCGCGGCCGGCAACTGCACGCGCGCGAGCCGTTCGCCCAGCACCCGCACGAAATGCGCTTCGTCGCGCACCGGTTCGGCGAACGCGAGTTCGAGCGGCGTGGGCGGCACCGCGTGCCGGCCGCGTTCGTGTTCGAGCTGAAACCGCATCGCGGCCAGCGACAGCTGCCGGGCCGACAGCCAGCCGCCCAGCTGCACGATCAGCCGCCGCCCGACGAACAGCACGGCTTGCGCGTGCTCGACCCGTTCCGGCAGTTCGACCCGTGCATCGAAGACGGGCGGCACCGGCAGCCACTCGAACACTTCGGCCGCCTGACCGTGCGCGCGATCGAGCGCCGCGACGAGCGCGGTGCCGCAGCGCCGCTGCAGTTCGGCGCGCGGCAGGCGGCGCAGATCGGCGAGCGTGCGGCAGCCGAGCCCGTCGAACCAGCCCGCGAACGGACGCGCGGCGGGCAGCAGCGCGCACGGCAGGACCGCCAGCGCGCGCTCGAGCGACGGGCCGCACAGCACCCGGCGCACCGGCTGCGGCCGCGCACCCGCCTGCCGATAGCCGATGCGGGCGAGCAGCCAGGCGCCGCCGCCCGTCGGCGCGGCACTGACGCGCGCGCTGTAGCCGAGCGTCGCCAGCGCCGCGCGCGCGGCCCGGCACAGCGCGGGCAGGCCGCCGAACAGCCGCAGGCTCGCGCCGATCTCGACCAGCAGGGTCGCTTCGTCCTGCAGCGTCACGCACGGCGAGAAGCGCAGCAGCGCGAGCGCCACTTCGCGCAAGGCATCCGCCTCGCGCGCCGGGTCGCGCTCGAGCAGCCGCGTGTCGGGCGCGAGCGTCAGCACGCCGCCGCGCTTCATGCCCGCGCGCACGCCGGCCGCCCGCGCCGCCGCATCGGCGAGCAGCACCACGCCCTGCTCCAGCACCGCGCAGCCGGGGCCGGGTTCAGGCGGCGCCGGCTGCCGCGGCCGGCATACGTCCAGCGGCAGGTGCGGCAGATGAACGCCGAGAAAAACGCGCATGGCGCCCTCCGAGGATCGGCGACGGCAGCAGCGCGAGCGACAGCGCGTTGCCGGCCGCCGGCCCGCGACGCTTGACGATGTCGATCGTCACGCCGCCGGGCTCGGGCCGCACCGCGACGCGCAGCACGGCCGGCGAAGGCTGCTGCGCGGCGGCCAGCGGCCTCATCATGAAAAACAGCGTGCCGGCGGAACGCGCGGCGGCAAGATGCAGCCGCCGCAGCGCTTCGGGCCGCGCCTCCGGCTGCCACAGCAGCAGCGCGCCGCAACTGCCGGCCTTGAGCGCCTGCTCGGCCGCCCACAATGCGTCCGCGCCGCGCTCGGTCCGCAGCCACAGCAAAGCATCGCGCGGCAGCCCGAGACGGGCGAGCGCGCGCGCGTCCGGCGAGTACGGCGGCTGCACGAACGCGAGCGGCCGCTGCGCGCTGACGGCCGCCGCGAGACCGGGCGCGAGCAGGCGCAGCTCGCCGCAGCCGGCATGCGGCACGAGCAGCTCGATCAATCCGCCGATCGGCCAGCCGCCGCCCGGCAGTTCGGCCGACAGCGGCGGATGCCCGGTATCCACCGTGCGCGCCTCGCTCCGGGCGAGCTGGGCGCCGCGCCAGAGCGAGGGATGCAGGGTTTCGGGAGAAAGAGGAAGCGCGGACATGGTGTCGCCGATAACTGTATATTTATACAGTATATGGCAACTCGATCGCAGCGCACAGCGCCGGTTGAGACGGGCATTTCGTCAGCGGAATGACGTCGCGACGCACATGGAATCGCCCGGGTATCGCCCGTCAGGTTCCGCTCGGACGCATCGGGAACCGGCATGCACGATCGTCGTCCGCCGCCCGACGCGAGCGGCAGCCGGACCGCGTCGCCGCACCGTCGACAGAGCGCGGACACAGGCGATGCCATCGCGGCACCGTCGATCGCGCGTCGTCGCCGACGCCCTGGGGTCCATCGGAACATCACCATATCGGCGGTTCGGACCTTCGAGGGGAAACCGACGATCGGGAACGGCCGGCGAATGCCGCGATCCGCGGGATCCCCGCCTTGCGTTCAGGCGCGAGACGCCATGCGCCCGATCAAGGCGCGCGCCGCTTCGACCAGTTCGGCATTGCTCTTCGCCGCCCGGCCGTCGGGCAGCACCGTCACATCCTCCATGCCGGTCCTGATCCCATGCCCCCGCGCGAGCGCCCGCTCGTTCACCGCCCAGCACGATCCGTCGTAGCCGTGATGAACCTGTGCAAGCGCGATGCCCGCCGCCGACAGGATCGCCTCCATGTCATCGGCATCGCGCAGGGCCGTCGCGGGATCCGGATCGAGCGGCTCGATCAGCACGCGCAGACATCGATCGCGAAGCGGCGACGCGACGAACGCGCGGGCATCCGCGGGCGACAGCAATCCCGCTTCGATGCCGACACCGCGCGACATGAGCCATTCGCCGAGCGCGGTGATCCCCTCCTCTCCCTGGTTCGCGGTCACGAGGTCGGGAAAGACGCGCCACGACTGCACGGCCCGCAAGCGCCGGACCGGATCGGCCATGATCGTCGCGGACGTGGTGAGCGAAATCGGCACGCCGGGGCAGCGCGCGCGAATGGCTCGTATGACGGCGCCGCATTCGGCCGCGTTCAGCGTTTCCTTTCCGGACGCGTCGTATGCGTGAACGTGCACCGACTGAGCGCCGGCCTTCACCGATGCCGCCGCGTCATCGCCGATCGCATCGGGACGCCGGGGTGCGGCCTCGTGCCGACGCTCGCCGTTCAGGGCTGCCTGGAGAAAGGTCATGTTCGCTTCAATCGCATTGCCATGATCGCCGGGAGGCGGATTCCGCCTCCCGGCCAGAAAAATCATTGTATGCCGTCACGAACCCGACACCGGCCGTCCATGAATTTGTCACGGCGCCTCAATGACGTGTTTTACCTGACGGCAAATGTTGCCGATCGAATGGATGCCCGATCCGTATCCCAGATACTGGAGATTCAGATCCGGCCGGGAATTCAGGCGCGACGCGATTTGATATTCGTCACCATCGCATCGGGAATCAACGGCGAATAACCTTCCCGGGCATGTTTAAAATAATCGATCTCAATCCGGATATCCCGCATGGCAACGATTCCATAATAAATCCGCTCATGCAACGAAGAACCCGGATGACCTGTCAATTCCCGCAGGTTTTACCGATGACAATGGGGGTCACCTTGCGCGCCCCGCATCGAACGATTATGCGAAAAAACATGATGAGTCCCCATGTTTTCAGCCACTTACCATCCTGACAGGGAAGGATTGAGATCCACATTAAATTAACTTGATACGTCGGGATCGATGAGCGTAGTATTGCCGAACTACTCCATGCCAATTATTTCAAACCGTAAAACTACAATAGATATGGAATTGCGGAGTGCAGGATAGAAACCGCCCCCATAATCTAGCGGCATTTTCGCCAATTCAGCATCGGCGATTTGTTGTTATTACCCATTAGAAGATAGTTGTGTTGGCGCTCATGTCACCACCGGCTGTTTCCGGGCCGGTTCAAATAAGTTGCTCGATTCGCTTTCCGGTCATGGTTCCCGACGCGGGGCTTCACCGCCGCTCGGAATATCCGTCTGTCCGGACAGGAGTCGAGTCGACAAATGTATCGAGTTTGTGGCGCGAATCGCGCTGGAATGACCTGGATCGGCTTTCTTGATCGAAGGAAATCCGATCGATGCACGAAATTAATTTCCAAGGATTGCTTATGACGCGACGCGGAATGAGCAGTATTGCCGCGCCCCACGATTCCAAGCGGCAATAACGACGGCGGCACCGGTCCGGCCGACGGGTGCGCTCGCCGGCATTCCGGTATCCGGTACGGCAGCGTGGACGGTTCGGCACTCAGGCCGAACCGCGGCGGCGGTCGCCTTCGCGAAACGATCGGCGGGCTTCAAGTGGAACGCGTCATGAGCGCAAGCACGCGGGCAGCGTCCGCTTCGGCGGCATTCATTCACATCACTGAAGAGGCACCATGAACCAGATCATCGATCATCCGGCAGCAAGTCAGGGTAGCGAGACCGAATTCGCGGACGCCGCCTGGCGGGCGGGCGCGCAAACGTCGCCGCGCGTCTGGAGCTGCAACGAATGGGATCCGCTGCGGGAAGTGATCGTGGGCAACATCCGGAACGCGAGATTTCCTCACCCCGACAAAAGCTCTCATATCGGGGAATGGGCGGGACGGGACTTCGACACGATCCCCAACGGCCCGATTCCGCAGGCGATCGTCGACGAAACCGCCGAGGATCTCGATGCGTTCGCCAGCCAGCTGCAAAAACTCGACGTCGTCGTGAAGCGGCCCGACGACTGGCCGCACGACCGCGAGTTTTCCACGCCGTTCTGGACCACCAGGGGTTACTACAACTACTGCCCGCGCGACATTTTCGCGGTCATCGGCGATCAGATCATTGAAACGCCGAACACCATCCGCGGCCGTTATCTGGAAAGCTTCAGCTATCGCAGCATCCTGATGGACTATCTGAAGACGGGCGCCCGGTGGTATGGCGCGCCGAAGCCGATGCTGCTGGACGACGTGTTCGATGTCGATCACGCCTATCCGATTCCGAAGAACGACGAGCCCATCTTCGATGCCGCCAACGTGCTGCGCTTCGGCTACGACCTGCTCTATCTGATCAGCTGCACCGGCAACGAGATGGGCGCGCATTGGCTGCAGGCGATGCTCGGCGAGAAATACCGCGTGCACCTCTGCCGGCTCGACTATCACGGCAGCCACATCGACACGTCGATCGTGGCGCTGCGGCCCGGGCTGCTGCTCTGCAACCCCGAACGGGTCAAGAAGGCGATGCTGCCCAAGTGCTTCCAGGACTGGGAAATCATCTACAGCCCGCCGCTCGTGGGCGTCGATCGCTTCAGCGACGACTATCTCTCCCAGGCCATCGCGACCAGTTGGATCGATCTGAATCTGTTCAGCATCCGGCCGGATCTGGTCGTCGCGGACCGCGATCAGCTACCGCTCATCAAGCTGCTCGAGGACAACGGCGTCGACGTGCTGCCCCTGAAGCTGCGGCATTCGCGGATGCTCGGCGGCGGCTTTCACTGCGTCACGCTGGACACCCGGCGCGACGGCAAGATGGAGTCGTATTTCAGATGAGCGACGCCGGGAACGGCCGCCGCCGCGCCCGGCCGCCTCGCTCGCGAGGGCGGGCGGCGCGACGGACCCGCTCCCGGTGCGCTCGGGCAGGGTCGATGAAGGCTTCGCGCCGCCCGGACCGACTGGGCGGGGCAAAAATCTTGGGACACAGTCATGCTCGAAATTACGTTGGATGACCGGGAAATCGGCGAGATCCGCGGACTGCTCGCAGACGTCGCCGCGAACTTCACCAGCGTCGACTCGCAGGAATTCCTGATGGAGGCGACATTGCTGGCGCAGGCGCTGCCCCGGCGCCTGCGGAAGGGAATGAACGAATTCCGCCTCCGCGACAACGACTACGGCGTCGCGGTGATTCGCGGCTTTCCCGTCGACGCGGAGAAGATCGGTCCGACGCCGGCCAGCTGGGACGAGCGCCCGGCGGCCTCGCGCACGCTCGAGGAGGAGGCGCTGCTGTCGCTCTGCGGCACGCTGCTCGGCGACCTGGTGACGTGGGCGTCCGAGCAGGACGGATACATCGTTCACAACGTGCTGCCGATCAAGCAGTACGAGGATTCGCAGCTGGGCTGGGGCAGCGCCAACGAATTCATTCTCCATGTCGAGGATGCGTTCAGCCCCTACTCCCCCGACTACCTGGGGCTGATCTGCATGCGCAATCCGGATCTGACCGGCACCACGATCAGCGCGCTGTCCGATCTCGACACGTCGCACCTCGATCTCGACACGCTGTTCGGCGAAAACTTCTTCGTCCGCCCCGACGACGCGCATCTGGCGTCCGCCACGCAGCAGAACAGCTACAACACGCATCGCGATCTGGCCTTGTCGCAGCGCGAAGAGGAAATCAAGCAACCGCCCAGAACCGCGATTCTGTTCGGCGACCGGGAAGCGCCCTACCTGCGCCTGGATCCGCCCTACATGTATGCGGACGAGGGCGAGCAATCGCAGGCCGCGATGCGCGGGTTCCTGCAGGCGCTGAACGAGAACAAGACGCGCGTCTGCCTGCGGCCCGGAGACATGGTGTTCATCGACAACTTCCGCACGGTGCACGGACGCGATCCGTTCAAGGCGAAATACGACGGCACCGATCGCTGGCTGAAGCGCGTGAAGGTGGCCCGCGACCTGAGGAAATCGCGCGCGCACCGCGCGTCGGCGACCTCGCGCAAGATCCTGTAGGAAGACCGGCGGACACGGCCCCCACCCCGTAAAGGAGACGTCCTTGGATTACATCGCATTGCACGACTCGCTGGAGTCGTCGGTCAGAGGCTACTCCCGCCAGACGCGGGTGATGTTCTCGCGCGCCGCGAATCACCGCCTCTGGGACACCACGGGCGCGGAGTACATCGATTTCCTGATGGGTTCCGGATCGCTGAACTACGGGCACAACGATCCCGACATGAAAGCGGCGCTGCTGGAGTACATCGCCGGCGACGGAATCGCGCTCGGCCTGGATTTCTACTTCGAGGCCAAGACGCGCTTCTTCGAAGCGTTCCGCGACATCGTGCTGCGGCCGAGAGCGCTCGACTACAAGCTGCAGTGCGTGGGCCCGACGGGCACCAACGCGGTCGAGGCGGCCTTGAAGCTGGCACGCAAGGTCACGGGCCGCAGCCATGTGGTCACGTTCACCAATGCGTTCCACGGCTGCACGCTGGGCGCGCTCAGCGTCACCGGCAACCGCAACTACCGCCACGCGTTCCAGGGCGAGCTGGGGCATGCGTATCGCGCCGCCTATGACGGCTATCACGACGGCCTCGACAGCGCCGACCTGCTGGAACGGATGATGTCCGACGCGTCGAGCGGCTTCGACAACGTCGCGGCGATCATTCTCGAAGGCGTGCAGGGCGAAGGCGGCTTCAACGTCGCGTCGCCGCAATGGGCGCAGAAAATCGCCGCCCTCGCCCGCGCGCACGGCGCGCTGCTCATCGTGGACGAGATTCAGACGGGCTGCGGCCGGACCGGCACGTTCTTCTCGTTCGAGAGCCTCGGGATTCAGCCCGACATCGTGACGCTCGCGAAGTCGCTGTCCGGATTCGGCTTGCCGCTCGCGATGGTGTTGATGCGTCGCGAGCTGGATCAATGGGAACCGGGGGAGCACACCGGCACGTTCCGCGGGAACGCGCATGCGTTCCTCACCGGCACGGTCGCGCTGCAGAAGTTCTGGCGGGACACGCAGCTCGCCGATCGCGTGCGGGCCAACGAGACGAAGATCGCGCGGCACCTGAGCGCGCTGACCGAGCGCCATGCATGCATCCGCAAGGGCCGCGGCATGATGCAGGGGCTCCAGTTCCGGGACGACGGCGTGGCGGGACGCGTGCAATCGCTCGCGCTGGCGCACGGTCTGCTCATCGAGCGGTGCGGCCCCGGCAACAACGTCGTGAAGCTGCTGCCGCCGCTGACCATCCCGGACGATGCGCTCGAGCGCGGGCTGCACATCGTCGGGGCGGCGGTCGAGGAAGCCTGCGCCGCGCGCGCGCCGCTCGATACCGTCGAATCATGACCGGCGCCCCTTCACGCTTCATATCCGGCCGTCACGCACATCGAGGCTGACATGTCTGCGAACATCCGAGAGTCGTACGCTGTTTTTCCGAAGTGGTCGCAACCGTTCTGGACGCTCTTCACCGGCAAGCCGCTCGCGGACGAACAGCCGCTGTTCGTGCCGAGCTGCTGGACCTACCTGGCCATCTCGATGGCGGTGTTCCTGGGCGGCATCGCGGGCAGCTTCTTCCTGCTGATGCGCGCCGGCGCGCCGGTCTGGCTGGTGCCGTTCACCGTGGGGCTCGCGCTGTACGGTTCGCGTCTGCTGATCCTGACCGTCGCGCACCAGTGCGCCCACCTGCGGTTCTGCCGCGGCAAGCGCCTGAACCGGATCGTGCACGACGTCCTCTCGACGCTCAATTGCACGCAGGACTACGAGGGCTACCGGCACGACCACTTCCAGGTGCATCACGCGCTGAAGACCTTCGGCACCTTCCAGGATCCGGTGATGATGTTCATCCGCCAGCTCGACTTCACCGAGGCGCGCTCGAAGCCGCAGCTCTGGCGCCAGCTCGTGCTGCTCGGTTTTTCCCCGGCCTTCCACGGGCGCTACCTGTTCAACCGCTGGCGCGCCAACCTGACGTGCGAGCGCCTGCCGCGCCGCCTGGCCGCCATCGTCTGGTGGCTCGCGATCGGCGCGCTCCTCGTGCTGTATCCGCCGTTGCGGCTGCCGATCGCGATCGGCTATCTGCTGCCCGTGTTCGTGCTCTACAACGTCAGCGCCTTCCTGGAACTGATCTGCGAGCACGTGTGGATGCGGCCGCTCAATACCGTCACGCCGCGCCAGCGTACCGCCGAGCTGATCTGGGGGCGCTTCTGCGGGGACGCGGCGCCCGTCGGCCAGGGCGGCCTGAGGTGGCTGCGCTGGGCCGCGCGGATGCTGTTCTACCACCTGCCCTGCCGGATGTTCGTCCTCACCGGCGACGCGCCCCAGCACGACTTCCATCATGTCGCGCCGAACAATCCGAACTGGGCCGTCAGCGCATACGCGCGGCGCGACGCGATTGCGGCCGGACAGATGGAAGACCGCGAGATCTGGGGGCTGTTCGCGGCGATCGACATCGTGTTTTCCCATATCTCGGCGGCGCACGAGCATGCCGCCCGTCTCGATTACCTCGAAGTGGAAGTCTGAGCACGCGACTCGAACGAGATCGGCCCGCCCCGTGCAGGTCCGTCTCGTCGGGAATCCATGAACCGGGATGGAGGATCCTATGGATCAGTTTGGCAAGGGCATTGTGGTTTTGGGGGGAACGGAGAGCGATACGCATGTCGTGTCGCTATACCTGGCGGCCATCATGCTGGAGGAGTACGGCTACAGCGTGATCAATCGCAGCTGCCAGAATCCGGTGGCGGAACTGATGGCCGACGCGCCGGGCCACGCGCCGGTGCTGGCCTACGTGCTGTGCAATCAGAACGGCCACGCGCTGGAGGATCTGCACGCGCTTCGCGATTACAAGCCCGCCGGCATTCCGGTCGTCCTGGGCGGCCACTACACGCTGGGCTGCAACAACAAGCAAGGGCAGCAGAATCAGCTGCGCGCGGTCGGCATCGATCATTTCGTGGAAACGCTGGAGGAACTGCTGCCGCTGCTGGATCGCCTCGCCGAAACGTTCGACGTATCCGCGCGCATGGCGGACGCCATGAACGACACGTCCCGGCTCGCGGCGGCCGGCCTGTTCCGCGGCAACGTGACGAGCGAGGCGCTATAGCGCGCCGGACACATGGCCGGCACGACGCGGCCGCGCCGCCGGTCGACGGAGGCTCGCCCATCCCGCCGAGACGCGCGCGGGATGGGCGACCGAGAGAGAAGCGCACCCAGTGCACCACCACGGTCCCAACATGAACGAAGATGCGGTCAGCGTGCTCAAGTTCGGCGGTTCGTCTTTCGCGAATCCGGAGGCCTATCACGCCGTGGCGCGCCACCTCGCGGCGCGCGTGGCGCGCGGCGAACGCCTGTGCGTCGTGGTCTCGGCGATGTCCGGCACGACCGGGCGCCTGTCGGAACTGCTGCATTCGATCGTGCCCTCCCCCGAGCCGCAGGACGTCGACGCGGCGCTCGGCACCGGCGAAATCCTCGCCTCCGTCCTCGTGCGGGCGGTGCTCGGCGCGCATCGCGTGGAGGCCGTCTCGCTGAATGCATTCCAACTGGGATGGCGCGCTTCCGCCGACTTCACGGCGGGGCGGCTCACCGACTTTCCCGACACCGTCATCGCGGATGCGCTGCGGCGCACGCCGGTGGTCACGATCTCCGGCGGTCAAGCCGTCACCGACGACCATCGCCTCGTCATGCTCGGGCGCAACAGCTCCGACCTGACCGCGATTGCCGTCGCCGTCGCGATGCGCCGTCCGGCGGTCACGATCTATTCGGACGTCGAGGGCGTCTTCACCGCCGATCCCTATCGGCTGGCCAACACGTCGCTGATTCCGCAGTTGGGTTACCGGCAGGCGAAAGCCTATTCGCAGTGGGGCGCCAAGGTGCTGCATTCGGGCTGCGTCGAACTGGCCGAGCGGCATCATGTGCGGATTCGCTGCGCGACGCTGGACGCCGACGGCACGACCCGCGTCGGGACGGAAATCGCCGAGAGCGGGCCGGGCGTGCAGGTGTGCCTGCCGGACCACATCGTGATCTGCCGGGCATCGGCGAACGCATCGGGCCGGCTTGCCGCGCCGGGCTTCGCGGCGCAGCCCGTGCCGGTCGCCGGCCGAGCCGGCCACTTCGCGGCCGCGCTGGACGACCGCTATCGCGAACTGGCCGCCGCCGGCGCGGTGGCGACCGCGGACGAGCTGGCGCCGGTGGCGGCCTTTTCGCTCGACGGCGCGCTGCAGGTGCATGCCGTGCCGAAAGCGGAACGCCAGGCGTACGCGCAGGACATCCACGATCGTCTCGTGAAGGACACCGACTTTCCCAAAGCGCAAGGACAGCCGCAGAAGCAGCGGGGCAGCCATTCCGGCGTGTACGGTGACGCGCCCAGGGAGGCGTCGGCATGAGCTTCGCCTGCTTCGAAGCGGTGCCCGACGTGCCGCCCGTCGACGAGATCGTCCGCTACCTCACGCAACTGAGCCGGCCCACGATGGCCCAGCGCCTCGCCGAAGCCGATCGCAGCGGCGTCGCATTGATCCAGCCGCGCTCCGGCGTCGGCTCGCAGCGGCAGATGATCGCCCTGCTCGACGTGCTGAACCGCCCCGATACCGCCGATTGCCTGACGCTGACCATCGACAGCCACACCCGTCTGCTGAAGTTCGACACCGCGAAGCGCCTGCTCGCGCACGCGCCGGAACAGCTGAACGGCTATCCTCTGGTCGCGCACGGCTATCGGGCCGTGCGCGAACTCACGGAACGCTACGATCGTCCGATCCAGGTACGCCACGGGTCGCCGGACGGCCGCCGCCTGTTCGTCGAAAGCGTCGCCGGGGGCATCCAGAGTTATGAAGGAGGCGGCATCAGCTACAACCTGCCGTACTGCCGCAACGTTCCGCTCGAGGTGTCGCTGCGCGCCTGGCAGGAGATCGACGAGGCCTGCGGTGCGCTGGAAGCGGCGGGATGCGCGATCGATCGCGAATTCTTCGGCTCGCTGTCGGCGGTCCTGATGCCGCCGTCCATCTCGCTCGCCGTCATTTTCCTGGAAGCCGTCCTGGCCGCGCGGGCGGGATGCCGATGCCTCTCTCTCGCCTATCCGCAATCGGGCAACATCATCCAGGACGTCGCCGCGCTGCGGTCCATCCGCGAACTCGCCGGGGACTATCTCGGCGCCGACGTGAACGTGTACCCCGTGCTGCATGAATTCATGGGCGTGTTTCCGCAGGACGTCGAGCGCGCGCAAACGCTCATCCTGTTCGGCGGCCTGACGGCCCGCCTGGGCCGCGCCACGAAGATCATCAACAAGACGTCGCAGGAGGCGATCGGCATTCCGGACGCGGAGGTCAACGCCGAAGGGATACGCAGAACCCGGCTCGCTTACGAGGCGTACTTCTCCTTCGTCGACGTTCCGCGCGAGCGCGTTGAAGAGGAGACGTACTGGGTCCAGCGCGAAACCCGCGAATTGCTGGATCCGGTATTGTCGGAGCCGGATCTGATCGCGGCCATCGTCGACGCGTTCCACGACGGCCGGCTGGACATTCCGTTTCCGTCCAATCGGGAGGCGCTCGGGCGTATCACGCCGGTCCGCGACGGCGACATCGCGATCCGCTTCGCCGACACCGGCAAACTGCCCTTCTCGCCCGAGGTGAAAGCGCGTCACAAGGCCAAGTGCAAGCAGTCGGCCTCCAACGCACCGATTTTCAAGCGCGTTCGGGACAGCATCATGTATTTTGCATGATGCGTCGCGAGCCAGACGAACCGGCCGACCCCATCCACACGAGCGCTATGTCGACTACCCCATCGAGTCCCGCGAAAACGAGCATCTGGCGATCCGGGATCATCCTGTCCGGCGCGCTGCAGCGCCTGGGCCACTACGGCATCCGCTCGCTGCTGATCCTGTATCTGATCGACAGCCTGCATCTGCCCGCGCAACAGGCGGGACAGGTCTACGGGCTGTTCTACGGCTCGTTTTTCCTGACCGCGATACTGGGCGGCATCCTGGGCTCGGCGCGCGGATACGGATCGGCCGGCGCGCTCGGGCTGCTCCTGATGCTGGCCGGCCACGTCGGGCTCTTCTGGGGCGATTCGACCGTGATGATCGTGGCGCTGGCCGTCTATACGCTCGGGTTCGGCCTGTTCGACACCAACCTGAGCGTCGCGGTCGCGCGCGTCTATACGGAGGAGCGGCTGCGCGACTCCGCCTACACCGTGCTCTATACGGCCATCAACATCGGCGCGGCGATCGGCCCGCTGCTGTTCGGCTATCTGGCGCTGCGCGTGGGCGCGAGATACAGCTTCCTGCTGGGCGGCATCTGGCCGCTGCTCGCCTTCTGGCTGTTCCGGACCGCCACGCGCCGGCACGCGTCCTCCGCCGTCGAATCGGGCGGCAAGCCCGCTACGGCGTCGTCATCGCCGCGCGCGGCGGACAGCGGCAGCGCATCGTCCGCTCACAGCCCCTGGCTCTTCATCGCGGTGCTCGGACTGGCCGGCATCGTGTTCGCGGCCGTGTTCGATCAGCTGGGTTCGTCGGTCACGCTGCTCGCGCGCAGATACGTGCAGCGGGATCTCGGCTTCGCGGTACTGCCCGCGGGGTTCGTCCAGTCGATCAACCCCTTCTTCGTGATCCTGCTCGGGCCGCTGTTCGCGACGCTCATGAAAGGCCCGGCGTCGGAACGGCGCTGGTCCCAGGCGGAACTGCTGGCGATCGGCGTCGTGTTCCTCGGCGCGGGCTTCGGCGTCCTGTCGCTCTCGACGATCGGCATCAACGGCAACGGCCAGGACGTGATGGTGAGCTGGATCTGGGTACTGCTCGCGATCTTCCTGGCGACCATCGGCGAGCTGCTGTTCGCGCCGATCGCGGTGTCGCTGGTCTCCGGACTGGCGCCCCCTCGCCGCCAGGCGCTCGTGGTGGGCGTCTGGACGGCCGTCTACGGCGCGGGCGCCTACCTGTCCGGCACCATGGCCGGCTTAATGGAGAGTCTCGGCCGCTTCTCGCTGCTGCTGGGCGTATCGGCCGCCGCGTGCTGGGCGGTGGCGCTGCTGCTCTGGGTGACGTCGGCGCGATACGAGAAGGCGCCTGCCGCGCTGAGAACGGAGGGATGACGCGCATGCCCGCGCATCGCGGGCGGCACGGCGAACGCGTCTGTCGATGCACTGTGTTCCACAACCTGGGAGAGAACGAGCGGCCATGCATGTGATCATATTGGAGCCCCTGTCGTCGGGCATCGGGCTGGTGAAAGCCGCGCGGCGCAGCGGCCTCGACGTCGTCGTCTTTACGGCCCGCCAGGGCGAGCGCGAGTTCACCGGGTCGGCCGACGATCCGGGCGTCTCGGTCGTGACGGTCGATACCTACGATACCGAGGCGGTAGCCGCCGCGGCCCTGCAACTGCACAAGGACCGGGCGTTTCTCGCCGTGATTCCCGGCTGGGAATACTGCGTCGACGTGGCGGCGGAGACCGCGCGCCGCCTCGGCCTGCCGCACCTGTCCACGGCGACGGCCGCCGCGGCGCGCAACAAGTTCCTGTGCCGGCAAAGACTGAAGGCCGCCGGCCTCGCGGTGCCGCGCTTTGCGCAGATCCATACGCTGTCCGATCTGGAATCGGGCGCGGCCGAAGTCGGATTTCCCGCGGTTTTCAAGCCGACCGACGGCGGCGGCAGCGTGCTGGTCCGGCGCGTGGATTCGCTGCCGGAATTGCGCGCGGCATTCGAGGCGTCGTCGGCCGGCATGCTCGACGTCGACCATTTCGTCGGCAAATCGTTTCTGCTGGAGGAATACCTCGACGGCCCGGAATTCAGCATCGAGGGCTACCTCGATCGCGGAACGCCGCATGTCGTCGCCGTGACGGAAAAGCGTCTCGACGGCGCGCCGTTCTTCGCGGAGATGGGGCATGTCGTCGAGGCGTCGCTCTCGGGCGACGAACGCGGCGCGGTGGTGAAGTACATCGAGGACGTCGCGAGGGCGATCGGCCTCGACATCGGCGCCTTTCACGCCGAAGCCCGTCTCACGCGCCGGGGGCCGATCCTGATCGAAATCAACTGCCGCCTGGGCGGCGGCCGGGTCGTCCGGCTGGTGGAACTGGCGAAGGGCGTATCGCTGCCCGCCGCGATGGTGCGAAGCTATTGCGCGCTCGACATCCCCGCGCCGAGCATCGCGCTCGGCGAGCGGCACGGCATCGCCGGCGTGCGCTTCGTATCGGCGGCCGCGGGCGCGACGATGGGCGACGTGCGCGGGCTGGACGATATTCGCGCGATGCCCGGCTGCGACGAGGTCGAGGTCTATCTCCGTCCGGGCGAGACCGTGCATCCGCTGACGGATTTTCGCGGCCGGGTGGGACACATCGTGTTCACCGCCGAAGATCGGCCCGCCCTCGATGCGCGGCTGCGCGACGCGCAAACGCGCCTTCAGTCGCTGATCGCGGAGAGCTTCGGATAAGGCGTCCTGCCTGCGCGGCGGCCGTCGAACCCGCCGACGCGGCGCGCAACGGCACCGCCGCGCGGCCCCGAACCGCCCGGCGCGTTACGCGCGCCGGGCTCGTCCCTCATGGCGTGCGCGCGGCCCGCGTCGCATCGGGCCGCAGCCAGCTCACCCGAGCAGCAGCGCGTCGTCGTCGAGCTGCTCGTGCCGGGTCTTCTCGAACATCCGCAGCAGGTCGGGCACGTCGAGCCCCTTGCGTTCGTCGCCGGACACGTCGAGCACCACCTGCCCCTGGTGCAGCATCACCGTGCGGTCGCCGTAGTCGAGCGCCTGCCGCATGCTGTGCGTCACCATCATCGTGGTCAGCCGGCTTTCCCGCACGATGCGCGCGGTCAGCTCCAGCACGAACGCGGCCGTCTTCGGATCGAGCGCGGCGGTATGTTCGTCGAGCAGCAGGATACGGGACGGCTGCAGCGACGCCATCAGCAGGCTCACCGCCTGCCGCTGGCCGCCCGACAGCAGGCCGATCCGGTCGGCCAGGCGGTTTTCCAGCCCGAGGTTCAGGAGCCGCAGCTTGTCGCGGAACAGCTCGCGCGACGCGCGATTGAGCGCCGGACGAAAGCCGCGCCGCACGCCGCGCGCGGTCGCGAGCGCCATGTTCTCCTCGATCGTCAGCGCTTCGCAGGTGCCCGCCATCGGGTCCTGGAACACCCGCGCGACGAGCGGCGCGCGATCCCACGCGGGCTGCCGCGTGACGTCGACGCCGTCGATCGCGATGCGCCCGGCGTCCACCCGCTGGTCGCCGCTGACGGCGTTCAGGAAGGTCGATTTACCCGCGCCGTTCGAGCCGATCACCGCGACGAACTGCCCGTCCGGGATCTCGAGCGACAACCCGCGCAGCGCGCGGGTCTCGATCGGCGTGCCGGGGTTGAAGGTGAGTTTCAGGTCTTGTGCGGACAGCATCACGCACCTCCTTGCTTGCGGGCGAACAGCTTCTTGCGGGTCGCGGGCAGCACCAGCGCGACCGTCACGAGCACGGCCGTCACGAGGTTCAGATCCTGCGCCTTCAGGCCGATGAAATCGCTGTTCAGCGCGAGCGCGATGAAGAAGCGATAGAGAATCGCGCCGAGCACGACGGCGAGCGTGGTCAGCACCAGCCGGCGCGCGGGCAGCAGCGTCTCGCCGATGATCACGGCGGCGAGGCCGATCACGATCGTGCCGATCCCCATCGAGATGTCGGAGCCGCCCTGGGTCTGCGCGAACAGCGCGCCCGCGAGCGCGACGAGCGCGTTCGACAGCGCCATCCCGGCGAGCGTCGCGCGGCCGGTGGCGATCCCCTGCGCGCGCGCCATTCGCGGATTCGCGCCGGTCGCGCGCATCGCGAGGCCGAGCTGCGACGAGAAGAACCAGTCGAGGCCGAGTTTCGCGATCACGACGACGACGAGCAGTAGCGCCGGACGCAGCACGTAGTCGGGCATCCAGTCCGGCTGCAGCACGGTGAACAGCGTCGGTTCGGTGATCAGCGGCACGTTCGGCCGGCCCATGATCCGCAGGTTGACCGAATAGAGCGCGATCATCATCAGGATGCTGGCGAGCAGATCCATGATCTTGAGGCGCACGTTGAGCCAGCCGGTGATGAAGCCGGCGCACGCGCCCGCGACGATCGCGAGCGCGGTCGACGTGAACGGGTCGTAGCCGGCGGAGATCAGCGTCGCGGCGACGGCGCCGCCCAGCGGAAAGCTGCCGTCGACGGTCAGATCGGGAAAATTGAGGATGCGGAAGGAGATCAGCACCCCGAGGGCGACGAGACTGAAGATCAGGCCGATCTCCAGCGCACCCAGCATCGAGAACAGAGACATGTGGGGAAATCCTGTTGCGGGCGCGGCAAACGCATGCCGCGCCGGATACGCAACGGACGACGCCGTCCGGATAAGACGCGTCGTCCGCCTTTCTTTGCATGGCCCGGTAGGGCCGGCGAACCCGCGCCGCCTGCTCACGCGGCGGCGCTGCGGCCGCGCGGGCCTTACTTGATGACCGTCTTCGCCTCTTTGACGAGGTCCGGCGACAGCGTGACGCCCTGCTTCGCGGCCGCATCCGTGTTGACGAACAGCTCGACGTTGTCGCTGGTCTGCGACGCGATCGCGCCCGGCTTCTCGCCCTTCAGGATCCGCACCACGACCTTGCCGGTCTGGCGGCCGAGGTCGCTGTAATTGATGCCGAGCGCCGCGACGCCGCCGCGCTTCACGCTGTCGGTGTCGCCCGCGATCAGCGGGATCTTCGCTTCGTTCGCGACCTTCACGAGCGATTCGTACGCGGACACCACGTTGTTGTCGGTGTTCGTGTAGATCACGTCGACCTTGCCGACCAGGCTCTTCGCGGCGGGCGCGATGTCGACCGTGCGCGGCGCGGCGGCTTCCTTGAGGCTCATGCCCTGCTTCTCGAGCAGCGCTTTCAGCTCCTTCACCACCACGACCGAATTGGCTTCACCTGGGTTATAGACCATCCCGACCGTCTTCGCCTTCGGCACCACGCGCCGGATCAGCGCCACCTGCCTGTCGAGCGGCAGCTTGTCCGACACGCCCGTCACGTTGGTGCCCGACGGGCCCCAGCCCTTGACGAGTTGCGCCGCAACCGGATCGGTCACGCCGGAGTAGACGACCGGCACGGATTTCGTCGACGCGACCACGGCCTGCGCGGCGGGCGTCGCGATCGCGACGATCACGTCGGGCTGGTCGCCGATGAACTTGCGGGCGATCTGCGCGGCGGTGCCGGTGTTGCCCTGCGCGCTCTGGTATTCCCATTTGAGCTTGTCGCCGTCGTAGCCAGACGCCTTCAGCTCCTCGCGCACGCCGTCGCGGATCGCGTCGAGCGCCGGGTGATCGACGATCGACAGCACCTTGACGGTCTGCGCGTGGGCGGCGGCGCCGGACAGCAGCGCGAGCGAGGCGGCGCCCGCCAGGATCGAACGGATGGCAATTGCGTTGAAACGCTTCATGGATGAGTCTCCCCCGATATCGGTTTGTTTGATGGATCCGTGTCGCCGCGCGGCCCCGGACGGGGCGGGCGCGGCCGCTGCGACGGGCCGGCAGGCGGGGTGCCTGTAACGGAATCGACAGCAAGCGCACGAGGATACCACTCCGATATCCCGTTTTCGAGGCCCGGCGGCCCGCGGCCCCCGGAAGTGCCGGCCGCCGCAAAACAAAAAGGGCCTGCGTCGGCAGGCCCCTTCGGTCGAATGCGATGCGTCAGATCAGAACGACGCGACCATCGAACCCTTGAACTGCTTCGCGATGAAGTCCTTCACTTCCGGCGACTGGTACGCCTTCACGAGCTTCTTCACCCACGGCTGGTCCTTGTCCTTCGCGCGCACCGCGATCAGGTTCGCGTACGGGCTCGTCAGCGATTCGAGCGCGATCGCGTCCTTGGTCGGCTGCAGGTTCGCGGCGATCGCGTAATTCGTGTTGACCACCGCCGCATCGACGTCGCTCAGCACGCGCGGCAGCTGCGCCGCATCCAGCTCGGTCAGCTTGAGCTTCTTCGGATTGTCCGCCACGTCGAGCACCGTCGCGTTGTTGCCGCCCGTGCCGGCGCCCGGCTTCAGCTTGATCACGCCCTGCGACTGCAGCAGCAGCAGCGCGCGGTTCTCGTTCGACGGATCGTTCGGCACCGCGACCTTCGCGCCTTGCGGCAGATCCTTCAGCGACTTGTATTTCTTCGAGTACACGCCGATCGGCGAGATGTACGTGAGGCCCGCGCTGACGATCTTGTAGCCGCGCTGCTTCACCTGGCTGTCGAGATAGGGCTGGTGCTGGAAGCTGTTCGCGTCGAGATCGCCCGCGTCGAGCGCCGCGTTCGGCTGCACGTAGTCGTTGAATTCGATGACCTTCACGTTGAGGCCTTCCTTCTCCTTCGCCACCTTCTGCACCACCTGCCACACTTGCGCGTCCGGGCCCGCCACCGTGCCGACCTTGATGACCTTGTCCTGCGCATGCGCGCCGAACGAAACGCTCAGTGCCGCGCTGGCCGCGACGGCGGAAACCACTTTCAGGAGATTGCGACGCTTCATCTGTTTCTCGCTTTCTTGCAGTACACAAGTCCGGGCTTTGAAATAGGGCGCGATAGCCGGCCCGATCGGCTCGCGTCAGAAAGCGCAGATGGTGTCACAGGTTCGCGGCGCTGTGAAATACATCCCGCTCATATGGGTATGCATCAGGCCAGCGCGGGTTCCGCCCGCTCCGGCGCGTCCGGCACGACCTCCCACGCCGCGCCGCGCGCGACGGCGGCGCCGACCCGGAACGCGCTCACCGACTCGCGCAGCCGCGCCGCCTGCGCCTGCAGCGACGCGGCCGCGGCCGTGGCTTCCTCGACGAGCGCCGCGTTCTGCTGCGTGACTTCGTCCATCTGCGTGACCGCGCGGCCCACCTGCGTGATGCCGCTCGCCTGCTCCTCGGACGCCGCCGCGATCTCGCCCATGATGTCCGTCACGCGCCGCACCGCCTGCAGGATCTCGCTCATTGTCGTGCCCGCCTGGCCGACCAGCTGCGAGCCGTTGTGCACGCGTTCGACCGAATCGTTGATGAGCTGCTTGATCTCCTTCGCGGCCGTCGCGCTGCGCTGCGCGAGCGAGCGCACCTCGCCCGCCACCACCGCGAAACCCCGGCCCTGCTCGCCCGCGCGCGCCGCCTCGACCGCCGCGTTCAGCGCGAGGATGTTGGTCTGGAACGCGATGCCCTCGATCACACCGATGATGTCGGCGATCTTCTGCGAGCTGTCGTTGATTTCGCCCATCGTGCCGATCACGCGGCTCACCACGTCGTTGCCCTTCAGCGCGATCTCCGACGCGCTGTTCGCGAGGCCGCTCGCCTGCCGCGCGTTGTCGGCGTTCTGCTTGACGGTCGCGGTCAGCTCTTCCATGCTCGCGGCGGTTTCCTCGAGCGACGCCGCCTGCTGTTCGGTGCGCTGCGACAGATCGTTGTTGCCCGCCGCGATCTGCTGGCTCGCCGCCGCGATCGATTCCGCCGCGTGGCGGATCCCGCCGATCGTGGCCTGCAGGCGGCCCTGCATGTCGTGCATCGCCGCCATCATGCTGGTCGAGTCGCCCGCGCGCACCGGCACCGGCTGCGTCAGGTCGCCGAGCGCGATGCGTGCGGCCAGGCCGGCCGCCTCGTCCGGCTCGCCGCCGAGGCTGCGCCGCACGTTGCGGATGATGACCAGCATCGCCGCCGTGATCACGAGGCCGATCACGAACACCACCGCGAGGTGGCCCAACAGGGTTTCGTAGTAGATCGTGTCGATGTCCTTGATGAACACGCCGCTCGACAGGTTCCAGTCCCACGGGGCGAAGCGGGTCACGTAGCTGATCTTCGGCACCGCCGTCTCGCTGTGCGGCAGGCGCCCGCGATATTCGGCGAAACCGTGCCCGTCGGCCTTCGCCGCGTTCAGCACGGTCACGAACAGCAGCTTGCCGTCGGGGTCCTTGTACTCGCCCACCGACGTGCCGACCAGCTTCGGCAAGGTCGGATGCATCAGCACGACCGGCTTCGAATCCATCACGAACAGATAGCCGGCGTCGCCGTAGCGCATCGCCGACAGCCGCTCGAGCGCGTCGCGCTGCGCATCGGCTTCGCTCATCCTGCCGCTTTGCGCGAGGGCGTAGTACGACTTCACGATCCCCGCGCCCGCCTCGACGAGGTTCGCCATCCCCTCCTTGCGCTCCGCGAGCATGGTCGCGCGCGTCTCGAACGCGCTCCACGCGCCGACTCCCAGCAATCCGATCCATACGAGCGCAAGCGCCAGCCACAGCTTGCGGTTCAAACTCATTCTGCTCATCGTGCGTGCCTTTTATGAGTGTCCGATTCGTCGCGCATCGCTCGCGGCCCGGCCTTTCGCCCGCAAACGACAGTCACGTTAACTACGGCAGGCCGGCTTACAACTTGAATGGGGCGCGTCGCGGCGGCAGCACGGCGGCGTGCGCTGTGCTACAAGGACGGCTGGCTGCGGCGCGATGCCGCAGCGTTCACGAGGCCCGCCTATGTACGTCATCGACATCAGATACACCGCATCGCTCGAACGCGTCGACGACGCGCTGGAACGCCACCGCGAATACCTGCAACGCCATTTCGACGCGGGCGTGTTCATCGCGGCCGGCCCGAAGGTGCCGCGCGACGGCGGCGTGATCCTGGCGGCACGGATCGACCGCGCCGCACTCGACGCGATCCTGGAGACCGACCCGTTCGTGACGGAAGGCCTCGCCACCTACGCGGTGACCGAGTTCCGGATGACGCGCGCGGCGCCCGGCATCAACCTGCCGGCGCTGCCGTAGGCATCGGGAAAAACGAAGGGAATGAAATCGGGCGGCAGAACGCCGCCCGGAGCGCCGCTCAGTTCAGCAGCAGCTTGAGATCGTGGACCCAGGGCCCCGGGCCTTGCCCGTCGCGCACGAACAGGCGCAGCTTGCCGTCGGTATCGAACACGTAGCTCGCGGCGGTGTGGTCCATCGTGTAGCTGCCCGGCGCCTTGCCCGGCACCTTCGCGTAATACACGCGGAAATCCTTCGTGACCTTCTTCAACTGGGCCTCGTCGGCGGGGCGCAGGCCGATGAAGGTCGGATTGAAGGCCGGCACGTACTGGCCGAGCAGCGCGGCCGTGTCGCGCTCGGGATCGACGGTGACGAACAGCACCTGCACCCGCTTCGCCGCGTCCGGGCCGAGCTGCTGCAGCGCCTGCGACAGCTCCGCCATCGTCGTCGGGCAGACATCCGGGCAGTGCGTGTAGCCGAAGAACATCACGACCGCCTTGCCCTTGAAATCGGCGAGCGTGCGGACCTTGCCGGCGGTGTCGGGCAGCGCGAAATCGCTGCCGAACTGCGTGTTGCCGGTGATGTCGACGTTCTGGAACGCGGGCGCCTTGTCGCAGCCCGCCAGCAGCAGCGCGCCCGCGAGCGCGCCGGCGGCCATCCAGCCCTGGCGCGCGCGGCGCCCAAACAGTGAATTCAGCATCGCATTCAAGATAAGACGGTGGGTTACATCCCGAGCAGCGGGCGAGCGTAGTGATCGGCGAGCAGCGCCGCGAACAGCAGCGACAGGTAGACGATCGAGTAGCGGAATGCCTTGCGGGCGAGCGCATCCGAGTAGTCGCGGTAGATCTTCCACGCATAGCCGAGGAAGATCGCGCCGAGCAGCACCGCGCTTGCCAGATAGACGGCCCCGCTCATCCCGGAGATGAACGGCATCATCGTGACGGCGAACAGGATCACCGTGTACAGCAGGATGTGCAGCCGCGTGTATTGCTCGCCGTGCGTGACGGGCAGCATCGGCAGGCCGGCGTTCTCGTAGTCCTTGCGGCGGTACAGCGCGAGCGCCCAGAAATGCGGCGGCGTCCACACGAAGATGATCAGCACGAGGATCCACGCGTCTCCCGGCACCGCGCCCGTGACGGCGGCCCAGCCCAGCGCGGGCGGCATCGCGCCCGACGCGCCGCCGATCACGATGTTCTGCGGCGTGACGGGCTTGAGCAGCAGCGTGTAGATCACCGCGTAGCCGACGAAGGTCGCGATCGTCAGCCACATCGTCAGCGCATTGGTGAACGTGTAGAGCGTCCATGCGCCCGCGCTGCCGAGCACGGCGGAGAACAGCAGGATCTGCGTGGTGGTGATCTCGCCGCGCGCCGACGGACGCCACGCGGTGCGGCGCATCAGCGCGTCGATCTTCTGCTCGACCAGACAGTTGATCGCGAACGCCGCGCCGGCCAGCAGCCAGATGCCGATCGTACCGCCGATCAGCACGGTCCACGGCACCATGCCCGGCGTCGCGAGGAACATCCCGATCACCGCGCAGAACACCGCGAGCTGCGTGACACGCGGCTTCGTCAGCGCCAGGTACTGGGAGATGCGGCTACCGGGTGTTTGAGAAAGTGTGGTGTCCATGTGGGGTCGGCGTCACGCGGGCGCGGCGCCGCGCGCGGGTGGCGCGGCACGTCCGGGGCGGCTTGAAAGGATGCGAAAGTTTAGCATGACGACGAGCAGCAGCAGGATCGCCGCCCCCCCGTTGTGCGCGACGGCCACGGGCAGCGGCCATTGCAGCACGATATTGGTCAGGCCGGTGATGAACTGCAGCACGACCACCAGCAGCACGCCGTCGGCCGGCCGCCGAAGCGACGCGAAGCGGCGCAGCCGGAGCGCGAAGCCGACCAGATAGGCGACCACGACGAACGCGAAGGTCCGATGGGTCCAGTGGATCGCCACCAGCGCGTCCTGAGTGATCGCGTCGCCGTCCTTCGTCATGCCGAGCGCGCGCCACAGATGGAAGCCGTGCTGGAAATCCATCGGCGGAATCCACTGGCCGTTGCAGGTCGGGAAATCGGTGCAGGCGAGCACCGCGTAATTGGTGCTGACCCAGCCGCCGAGCGCGATCTGCACGACCAGCAGCGCAAGCGCCGCGAGCGCCGCCGCGCGATAGCGGGCCGCTTCGGGCTCGTACGCGGGCAGCGGCGTCTGGCGCGCGGCGAGCCAGCCGAGCGCGCCGAGCAGCGTGAGCCCGAGCAGCAGGTGGATCGTGACGATCACCGGCTGCAGCTTCATCGTCACCGTCCACGCGCCGAACGCGCCCTGCACGAGAATCAGCAGCAGCAGGCCGGTCGGCCACCAAGGCGATACGTGCAGCGGACGGCGGCGCAGCCGGGCCGTCCACGCGATGACCGTCTGCGCGATGATCAGCACGCCGATCGCCATCGCGAAATAGCGGTGAATCATTTCGATCCACGCCTTCGTCATGCTCACCGGGCCCGTCGGCATCGCCTGGTGCGCGGCGGTGATCGCCGCGTGCGCGATGAACGGCGACGAGGTGCCGTAGCAGCCCGGCCAGTCCGGACAGCCGAGCCCCGAATCGGTGAGGCGCGTGAAACCGCCGAACATCACGAGATCGAGCGTGAGGAAGGTGGTGATCCACACCAGCTTGCGAAACTTGTCGTCGTCCGCCTTCACCCACACGTAGGACAGCGGCAGCAGCGCGATGCACAAGCCGATGAGGCCGAGTTGCAGTAGATACGACATCTGGTTCTCTCTTACCGGTCCCGGGCCGCGCTCAGCCGATGCTCGACCACTTGAGGAGCTTCGTCACGTCGCCCTTGATCTTGCTCGGATTCGGATCCTTCGGGAAACGCATCATCAGGTTGCCGTTCGGGTCGACCATGTAGATGTGGTCGCTGACCTGCGTGCCGGCGTCCGCCGGCAGCCATGCCGCCACCGCCGCCGGATCGGCGACCAGCTTGCGGGTGTCCGGATACGCCCGATCGATCACGGCGGGCACCGCGGCCGTATCGCTGCGCAGCCACACCATCGTGATCCGGTGCCGTTCGCCGGCCTGGGTCACGCGCACCTGGCGCATGAAATAGAGCTTCTTCGCGCACGCTTCGTCGCACGCGCTGCCGTTTTCCATCACCAGCAGCCAGACGCCGCGCAGCGACGAGAGCGGCACCGTCTTGCCGCTCTCGTCGGTGACGCTCAGCGATGCCGGAATCGGCCGCTGCGGATCGATCAGCGTGCCGTAGTTGGTCGAACCGCCGCGCGGCTTGATCACGTAGTAGGTGAAATACGAAGCGACCATCGGCGCGGCGCAGATCAGGAACAGCACGAGCAGCACCCAGCGGCCGCGTTGCCACGAGCCGCGCTGCGCGGACGGTTTGTCGGCCTGGGGCGGCGTCGAACGGGAAGATTGCGTAGACAAAAGAGACCTCTTCGAACAATGCGCGGCGGTACCCGCCGCGCGACGGACCGGCCCGGCTTACGCCGCGCCCGATGTTTTCCTCGCGGCACGGCGCGCGGCGTACAGGCCGAAGCCGGCCGCCGCGGCCGCCATGCTCCACCACTGGAACATGTAGCCGTAGTTGCGCTCGACGCCGAGCGTCGGCGCGGGCCAGTCGCGGACCAGCCGGTCGCCGTCGTCGCTCGTCTGCTGGATCACGAACGGCTGCAGCGGCAGGCCGGTTTCCCGCGCGTAGGCGGCGACGTCGAGATTCTGGCGAATCGCCTGATGCGCGGCCGAGCCGCCCTCGCCCAGTTCGAACGCCTGCGACGCATCGGCGCGCGCGATGCCCTCGATCTCGATCTCGCCCGCCGGCGTCGCGAACGGCTCGATCGCGGTGCGATCCGAGATGTTGCGCGGCAGCCAGCCTCGATTGACCAGCACGTAGCCGCCGTCCGCGAGTTTAAACGGCATCACGACGTAGAAACCCGGCTGATCGCGATACGGCCGATTGTCCAGGTAGACCGCGCGTTCCGGCATGAACCGGCCGAGCGCGCGCACGCGGTGGAATTCGATGTCGGCGAGCGCGACCGGCTGCGCGCCCACCTGGCGCGCGGGCGCATGCTCGTAGCGCACGATGCTCGCGGCGAGCGCTTCCTTCTGATGCGCGCGGTCGCGCTGCCAGAAACCGAGCCGCACCGTCACCGCGACGACGGCCAGGATCAGCAGCGCGGGCAGCCAGCGGATCTTCATCGGGCCGCTCCGCCCCGGCCACATCCGGACGGGTGAAGTGCGATAATTGACACCTCCCTTTCGAATTGCCGGATTCCGGTTCGCTTCATGCACATTCTCGTTCCCATCGCCTTCGCCCTCATCATTGCCAGTCTGGGGTCGGCGCTGTATTTCATGATGCACGACCGCGGCCATACGAAGCGCATGGTGTGGTCGCTCGCGATGCGGGTCGGCCTGTCGATCTCGCTGTTCCTGTTCATCCTGTTCGCGAACTGGATGGGCTGGATCCATTCGACCGGTTTGCCGATCGGCCGCTGATGCGGCATATCGCCGCATTCGCTGCATCCTTCAAGCAAAAGCGCCGCCTGACGAAGTCGGGGCGGCGCACAGGTCGGCCTGCGGGTTCGGCGGCGCCGGTTCGACGCACGGCCGGATAAAGCACAACGGCCCGCGCATCGCTGCGCGGGCCGTTTTTCATTACAGCCAGTAGACGACGACGTACAGGCCGAGCCAGACGACGTCGACGAAGTGCCAGTACCACGCGGCGCCTTCGAACGCGAAATGGTGATCCGCCGTGAAGTGGCCGCGGATCATCCGGACCAGCACGACGGCGAGCATCGTGCCGCCGAGGAACACGTGGAAACCGTGGAAGCCCGTCAGCAGGAAGAACGTCGAACCGTACACGCCCGAGCCGAGCGTCAGGTTCAGCTCGTTGTACGCGTGGAAATATTCGAAGCCCTGCAGAAACAGGAAGCAGATCCCGAACACGAGCGTCGCGGCCAGCCAGGCGATCGCCTTCTTGCGGTGATTGTCGCGCAGCGCATGGTGCGACACCGTCAGCGTCGCGCCCGACGACAGCAGGAACGCCGTGTTGAGCGTCGGGATCGGCCACGGGCCCATCGTCTTGAAGTGGCCTGCCAGCGCCGCCGGGCCTTCGTTCGGCCACACCGCGCTGAAATCCGGCCAGATCAGCTTGTAGTCGAGGCTGCCGAGCTGGTGCAGCGCGATTTCGCGCGCGTAGAACAGCGCGCCGAAGAATGCGCCGAAGAACATCACTTCGGAGAAGATGAACCAACTCATGCTCCAGCGGTACGACTTGTCGACCCGCTTGCCGTACATCCCGCCTTCCGACTCGGAGATCGCGTCGCCGAACCAGTGGTACAGCGTGAAGAGGAGCCACAGCAGACCGACCAGCGCGGTATAAGGCGCCCACGGTTCACCGTTGATCCAGAGCGCCGTTGACCCGAGCATGACCAGCAGGCCGACGGCCGCGCTGATCGGGTGATGCGACGGATGCGGCACGAAATAATACGGGCTCTCGTTTTGACCGCTCATGCTTGATTCTCCACTTCAGTCCAATGTATTCCGGAAGGCTCCGGCTTTATTTCTCGCGGCGCGTGCGGCGCCGCCTCTCTTTCTGCTGCGGAGCGCCGCGGCGCTCCGTCGACACCCTGCCGGCTACCCCACCACAACATGCACGATCAGGATCAGCACGCCGATGAACAACCCCGCCGCAATCAGCGCGGCGATCAGTACGTACAGCGGGTTGAGCTGCGTCGCATCCGCCTCGAGATCGCTCCGCTTGCGCACCCCGAAAAACGACCACAGCACAGCCTTGATCGTCTTGACGAACGTGCTCTTGTCGCCTGCTCCGCCCATCGTCCTCGTCCCCTCGTCTGTCATGCATCCGGCTTCGGAGACTCGGCCGTCCGCCCCGCCGTTCCGCGCGCGGTCGGCGCGGGCGTATTCAATTCAAAGAACGTGTACGACAGCGTGATCGTCTTCACATCCTTCGGCAGCTTCGGATCGATCACGAATACCACCGGCATCTTGCGCGATTCGTTCGCCGCCAGCGTCTGCTGCGTGAAACAGAAACACTCGATCTTCTTGAAAAACTCGGTCGCCTGCTTCGGCGCGTAGCTCGGGATCGCCTGCGCGACCACCGCGCGGCCCTGCCCGTTGGTCACTTCGTAGACCACCGTCGTCAGTTCGCCCGGATGCACGTCGATGCTGTTCTGCTCCGGCCTGAAACCGAGCGGACCGCGTGCATTCGCGTCCAGCTCGACCGAAATCTTGCGGCTGTAGTCGATCTGCGTGTTCTTCGCTTCCCGCTCGCTGACGTCGCGCTGCAGCAGGTTGTTGATGCCGGTGATCTGGCAGATCGCGCGGTACATCGGCACCAGCGCGAAACCGAATCCGAACATCAGGCCCGCGACAACGACGAGCTTCACGAGCATCGAGCGGTTAAAAGAGCGATCGGCGTCAGCCTCGGGCTTCGACATGCAACAACGTCCTCAACACTGCGTCAGGAAGTGGACAGGATCCACTGTTTAACGACGACAGCCACAAAAAAACCAGCGACCACGACGAGCAGGATCAAACCGAGCCGCTTGTTGCCCGCGCGGATCTGCTCGGGCGTTCGTCCTTCAGGTGGATTCCGGGTCATGCCATTGCCTGGTTCTGGATTGCGCCGCCCTCGCCCGCCGGAGCGGGCCGAGAGCGGCGTCGACTTCGAGCGTTACTCGACCGTCGGCGGGTTCTCGAAGGTGTGGAACGGAGCCGGGCTCGGCACCGTCCATTCGAGGCCCGTCGCGCCGTCCCACGGCTTGTCGTCCGCCTTTTCCAGCTCGCCGCCGCCGCGATACGCCGGCAGCGCGACCGCGAACAGGAAGTACACCTGCGCGAGGCCGAAGCCGAACGCGCCGATCGTCGCGACCTGGTTGAAGTCGGTGAACTGGGCCGGGTAGTCGGCGTAGCGACGCGGCATGCCGGCGAGGCCGACGAAGTGCATCGGGAAGAACGTCAGATTGAAGAAGATCATCGACGCCCAGAAGTGGATCTTGCCGCGCGTCTCGTTGTACATCCAGCCGGTCCACTTCGGCGCCCAGTAATACCACCCGGAGAACAGCGCGAACAGCGAGCCCGCCACCAGCACGTAGTGGAAGTGGGCGACCACGAAATAGGTCCCGTGATACTGGATGTCGAGCGGCGCCATCGCGAGCATCAGGCCCGTCAGGCCGCCGAACGTGAACACGAACAGGAAGCCGATCGCGAACAGCATCGGGGTTTCGAACGACAGCGAACCGCGCCACATCGTCGCGACCCAGTTGAACACCTTCACGCCCGTCGGCACCGCGATCAGCATCGTCGCGTACATGAAGAACAGCTGGCCCGTGACCGGCATGCCGGTCGCGAACATGTGGTGCGCCCAGACCATGAACGACAGGATCGCGATCGACGCCGTCGCGTACACCATCGAGCTGTAGCCGAACAGCGGCTTGCGCGCGAACGCCGGGATCACCTGCGACACGATCCCGAACGCCGGCAAGATCATGATGTACACCTCGGGGTGGCCGAAGAACCAGAAGATGTGCTGGTACATCACCGGATCGCCGCCGCCCGCCGCGTTGAAGAACGACGTGCCGAAGTGGCGGTCGAACAGCACCATCGTGATCGCGCCCGCCAGCACCGGCATCACGGCGATCAGCAGGTACGCGGTGATCAGCCAGGTCCACGCGAACATCGGCATCTTCATCAGCGTCATGCCCGGCGCGCGCATGTTCAGGATCGTCACGACGATGTTGATCCCGCCCATGATCGACGACGCGCCCATCAAGTGGACCGCGAAAATCGCGAAGTCCATGCCCGGGCCCATCTGCGTCGACAGCGGCGCGTACAGCGTCCAGCCGGCGGCCGTCGCGCCGCCCGGCGCGAAGAACGAGCCGACCAGCAGCACCGCGGCGACCGGCAGCAGCCAGAAGCTGAAGTTGTTCATCCGCGCGAACGCCATGTCGGATGCGCCGATCTGCAGCGGAATCATCCAGTTCGCGAAGCCGACGAACGCCGGCATGATCGCGCCGAACACCATGATCAGACCGTGCATCGTCGTGAGTTCGTTGAAGAACTCCGGACGCATGATCTGCAGGCCCGGCTCGAACAGCTCGGCGCGGATGCCGAGCGCCATCACGCCGCCCGACAGGAACATGATGAAGGAGAACAGCAGGTACAGCGTCCCGATGTCCTTGTGGTTGGTGGCGAGCAGCCACCGGCGCCAACCGTGCGGCGTTGCGTGCGCGTGGTCGTCGTGCTCGTGGCCGTGGCCGGCTACATCGTGCCCGATGCTAGACATGAAAATCTCCTAATGCGAATACTGCGACAATCACAACGACACGTTACGCCGCCGGCGCGATCTCGACGCGGCGCGCTTCCTTCGCGTCCGCCCCGCCCGTGACCGTTTCCGGCTTCTTGAGAATGATGCGGTCTTCCGTGACGCCCGCAGCCTTCAGCGCATCGCGCACGGCTTGCGCGCGGTGCTTCGCGAGTTCCGCGTTGACGTCGGCCGAGCCGGTCTTGTCGGTGAAGCCCGACAGCGCCAGCTTCGCGTCCGGATGCGCCTTCGCGTAATCGGCCGCCGCGGCGATCGCGTCCTTCGCGTCCGCCGGCAGGTCGCTCTTGCCCGTTTCGAAGTAGACGGTGGCGGGCAGCGCGGCCTGTGCCGGCGCGGCTGCCGCGTCCGATGCGGCGTCCGCCGGCGCCGCCGCGGCCTGCGCGCCGCCTTCCGGCATCTTGCCGTTGCGCGCGTCGGCCACCTGCTTCGGCTGCAGCGAATCGCCCATGTGGTTGCCCCACGCATTGCGCTCGTAGGTGATCACGGATGCGATGTCGAGGTCCGACAGCGACGCCCAGGTCGGCATCGCGCCCTTGCCGTGCAGCACGATGCTGACGTGCTGGGCGATCGGACCGTTGGCGATCTTGCTGCCGTCGAGCGCCGGGAACGCGCCGAGGCCCTTGCCGTTCGGCTGGTGGCAGACCGCGCAGTTCGCCTTGTAGACTTCTTCGCCGTGCGAGATCAGCTCCGCGCTCGTATACACCTTGTTCGGATCGACCGAGGCCGCCGCCAGCTTGGCCTTCTGGTCCTTGACCCAGGCCGCGTAGTCGTTGTCCGACAGCACTTCGACGACGACCGGCATGTACGCGTGTTCCTTGCCGCAGAGTTCGGTACAGAAACCGCGGAAGGTGCCGACCTTGTCGGCCTTGAACCACGTATCGCGCACGAAGCCCGGAATCGCATCCTGCTTCACGCCGAACGCGGGCACGTACCACGAGTGCACGACGTCGTTCGCGGTGGTGATGATGCGGATTTTCTTGTTGACCGGCACGACGAGCGGGTGGTCGACTTCCTGCAGATAGGTGTCGGTGATCGGCTGCTGGCCGTTCACTTCGGCGCGCGGCGTCGACAGCGTCGACAGGAAGCTGATGCCTTCGCCCGGACCCTTCACGTAGTCGTAGCCCCACTTCCACTGGTAGCCGGTGACCTTGATCGTCAGGTCGGCGTTGGTCGTGTCCTTCATCGCGACGACGGTCTTGGTGGCGGGCAGCGCCATCAGCACGACGATGACGAACGGCACGATCGTCCAGATAATTTCGACGGTGGTGCTTTCGTGGAAATTGGCGGCCTTGTGGCCTTTCGACTTGCGGTGCGCGAAAACCGAATAGAACATCACGCCGAACACGGCGACGAAGATCACCGTGCACAGGATCAGCATCATCGTGTGGAGATCGTAGAGTTCCTCGGCGATCTTCGTCGCAGGCGCCTGGAGATTGATCTCGTTGACACGGGGGCCGCCCGGGCTGTCACCGACCGCCAGGGCGGCACCGGCAAAGAGCAACCCGCTGCATGCCAGCACGCCCGTCAGGGCTCGCTTGATTGTTTTCATAGCTTCCTTACCCAAAATTTCCATTCAAACCCTCCCCCGTCGCGAGCTGCCTCGCTGCGCGGCGGCCGCCTCGTTCAGCCGCAGCGCAGCAGCGACACACGCAATTCGTGTGCAAACTGCGCGCGCCGGTATTGCGCGAGATGCTGCCCGACCACGACGGCCTGCCCACGCGACACCAGCCGGATCGGATCGCGCGGCGACGCACCCGGCTCGACCCGCACCCAGCGCGGGTTGAATTCGATCTGCGTCAGCTGCTCCGCGCTCATCCGCTCGATCACGAGCCGGTGAGGGAACAGCCGGATGCGTTCGTAATCGACCGCATGGCGCGCGTAGATGGCGAACGCGACGCCTACCGCCAGCAACTCGATCCCGGTGAAGGGCAGCACGAGCCACGCACCGCGCCACAGCAACGCAGTGGCGATGACAAGCGAACATGCCGCGAGCGACGCATAGAACGCCACGAACTGGCGCGGCGATACCGAGCAGTTACGCTTCATCAGCCAGTCCTTCAGGACCGGCTCGGCATCCGTCAACCCGTCCGCTGCTTCCATCGCCACCTCTTGCGAATGGCACGTGGTGCTTGCCCGCATCGGGCCCGCCGCCCTGTATTGTAGGGACCCCCAGGACGACAAACTGACGCATTATAGGCGCGATCAATGGCATCCACAAGCAAACGCCTATCGCCCGGCGAGCCAAGCACGACAAGCTTCCCCGCCATTTCGGGGGGCTTTTTCCACTCGCTTCCGACCGCTAATTTCAGACATAACAAATCCGCGCTTTACCGCTTCAACGATGCCTCGGACGCCCTTTTCCGATGTCCTCGATCCGCACGATGCCGTGCCCCTCGGCAGTGGTTCGCGGCACCGCTTTCCATGCATGGCCGTAGATCACCTCGAAAGTCAGCGGAATCGTGCCGTCGTCGCGCCGGCGGGCCTCGAGCGCATCGTCGAGCGCGCGCCGCAGGCGCCGCGACGGACCCGGCCGGAGCAGATCGCGCTCGAACGGATAGGCGCCCCAGCCGCGCACGTCCGCGAGCAGCGAGTTGGCGGACTTATAGGTGACGGTCAGCACTTCCTGATCCATCACCGGGATCTCGAAGCCGCTCTCGACCAGCATGTCGCCCAGATCGTGCATGTCGACGAACTCGACCACATGCGCGTCCGCCCGTTCGCCGCCCACCGCCGCCTCGGCCTGCGCATACGCTGCACGCAATTCGCGCAGCGTGTCGGGGCCGAGCGTGCTGAACATCAGCAGCCCGTCGACCCGCAGCACCCGCTGCCATTCCGGAAACACGAGATCGGGCCGCGAATGCCAGTGCAGCGCAAGATTGGACCAGAGGAAATCGAACGAGCCGCCGGCGAACGGCAGCTCGGAGAAATCGGCCTGCGCGACGCGCGGCCCGCGATTGCCGAGCGCCTTCGCGAGCGACGCGGGCAGGAAGCGGCGCCAGTTCGTCTCGACCGTCTCGCGCTCGCCGGCGCGGGCCAGCATCTCGCCGGACAGATCGACGCCGAACACCGGCGCCTCGGGAAACCGCGCGCGCAGCAACGGCAGGTCGTCGCCGACGCCGCAGCCCGCGTCGAGCACGCCGGCGGGCGTCACCTTGATGTAATCGAGGCGCTCGCACATCCGCTGCGCGATCTCGCGCGGCAGGAAGGCCACGGCGTCGAACGCGGCGGCGCGGCGGTCGAAGATCCGCCGCAGACGTCGGGAATCATAGGCCGGACGGCTAGAGGGTGCGGGAGCTGGGGACATGTCGGGCAAACTGGCGAAGAGCCCGAAGTATACTCGCTCGCCTCACGCCCTTCAGCGAAGCGGCCCTCGCAGGAGCCAAGCGGATGAAATACCCGGCGATTTTGCAGCGCAGCATTCGCGCACCCTTAATGTGCGCGGCCGAGACGCTCGCGCGCGTCTCGGCGCGGATGCTGCCGAACCAGTGCGCGCTATGCGGCAATTTGTCACATCCGACGATTTGCGCGCATTGCGACGCCGCCTACTGGAACGAAGCGCGGCTGCGCTGCGCGCAGTGCGCGCTGCCGCTACCCGCCGGGCGATCTCGGCGCACGGGCGGCTACCGGTGCGGCGCATGCCGCGACGCGCCGCCGCCGTTCGACGCGACGCTCGCGCTGGCCGACTACCGCGCGCCGCTCGACGGGCTCGCGCTCGACCTGAAATTTCGTGCGCGGCTCGCGCTCGGCCCGGAATTCGCCGCCCGGCTCGCCCGGCTGGCGGACGATCGGCTCGGCGCCGCGCACGGGCTCGACCTGATCGCTCCCGTCCCGCTGGCGCGGCGGCGTCTCGCCGAACGCGGCTACAACCAGGCATGGGCGATCGCGCGCCCGCTCGCCCGCCGGCTGCGGGTACGCGCCGCCGCGACGCTCGCCGAGCGGGTCGCCGATACCGCGCCGCAGTCGCGGCTCGATGCCGGCGCGCGGCGCGCCAACGTCGCCGCCGCGTTCGCGCTGACGCGCCCGGTGGCGGGGCTGCACGTGGGGCTCGTCGACGACGTGATGACGTCGGGCGCGACGCTCGACGCGCTCGCGCATAAGCTGAAGGAAGCGGGCGCGCGGCGCGTGACGAATTTCGTCGCGCTGCGCACCCCGCAAGATTGATGTTGGTCCGACTCACGCATTTACCGTCCGAATCCGAATCATGTTCAACGTCGTCCTGGTCGAACCCGAAATCCCGCCGAACACCGGCAACGTCATCCGCCTGTGCGCCAACACGGGCGCGCGCCTGCACCTGATCGAGCCGCTCGGCTTCCCGCTCGACGACACCAAGCTGCGCCGCGCCGGGCTCGATTATCACGAGTACGCGCAGATGCAGGTCCACCGTGACTGGGACGCGTTCCTCGCCGCCGAAACGCCGGACCCGGCTCGCCTCTTCGCGTTCACGACGCGCGGCTCGGGCCGTTTTCACGACCAGGCGTTCCAGCCGGGAGACTGGTTCGTGTTCGGCGCCGAAACGCGGGGGCTGCCGGCCGCGCTGCTCGAGCGCTTCCCGGCCGGACAGCGCGTGCGGCTGCCGATGCGGCCGGACAATCGCAGCCTGAATCTGTCCAATACGGTCGCCGTGGTGGTATTCGAAGCGTGGCGGCAAGCGGGCTTCGAAGGCGGCGCGTAAGCGCCGGAAGCCGTCAGAAGCGCGCGAGTTCGGCGCGATAGAGCGCGAGAATGTCGTCGGAGAAACAGGCGAAGACGATCCGCTCGAAGCGCCGGCCCGCCAGGGCGCCGGCCACGGTGCGTACGGCGATCGCGGTCGCGGCGGCGGCCGGGAATCGGTACACGCCGCAGCTGATCGCGGGGAACGCGAGCGACACGCATCCCGCGTCCGCCGCCAGATCGAGCGCGCGCCGGTAGCACGACGCCAGCAGCGCCGCCTCGTCGTGCGCGCCGCCCCGCCACACCGGGCCCACCGTATGGATCACGTAGCGCGCGGGCAGTTGATGGCCGCGCGTGAGTTTCGCGTCGCCGGTCGCGCAGCCGCCGAGCGCCGCGCACTCGCGCCGCAACCCGGGGCCCGCCGCGCGATGGATCGCGCCATCCACGCCGCCCCCGCCCAGCAGGGTCTCGTTGGCGGCGTTGACGATCGCATCGAGTTCGAGCGTCGTGATATCCACGACACGCGCTTCTACCAGGGTGGATCCGAGAGTCGGCATGGCTTGCTCCGCGGCAAGGCTCGCGATGCGCACAGCCTAACGCGCGTGCGACGCACGCGCGACAGTCCTCGCTACTCGGCCTTCGCGTCGCGGCGCAGCAGGCCGCTCACCGCGTCGCGCGGCGCGATGTCGTCGAACAGCACGGCGCACACCGCTTCGGTGATCGGCATGTCGATCCCGCGCGCCCGCGCGATCGACAGCACGGCCTGCGCACAACGCACGCCTTCGGCCACGTGGCCGAGCGCCGCGAGAATCGCCTCGAGCGTGCGGCCTTCGGCCAGTTGCACACCCACCGTGCGGTTGCGGGACAGGTCGCCTGTCGCCGTGAGAATCAGGTCGCCCAGGCCGGTCAGGCCCGTGAAGGTTTCCGCCCGGCCGCCGAGCGTCACGCCCAGCCTCGACATCTCGGCCAGCCCGCGTGTGATCAGCGCGGCGCGCGCATTGAGGCCGAGACCGAGGCCGTCGGCGATGCCGGTGGCGATCGCCAGCACGTTCTTCACCGCGCCGCCGACCTCGACGCCGACCAGGTCGTCGCCGGTATAGATACGCATCGCGCCGTGATGGAACGCGGCGAGCGTGCGCTCTCGGCACGCGGCCGACGCGCTCGCGACGGTCAGCGCGACGGGCAGGCCCTGCCCCACCTCGCGCGCGAAGCTCGGCCCGGACAGCACGCCGTGACTCGACTGGGCCAGCAGTTCCTCCGCGATCATCTGGTGCGGCAGTAATTGCGTGTCCGCCTCGAAGCCCTTGCACACCCACACGAGATGCGCGGGCACGCATTGCGCGGCCTGCATCGCGCGGCACAGCGCGCGCAGCCCGGCGACGGGCGCCGCGACCACGCACAGCGCGTCGTCGGCCGCCGCATGCGCCAGCGCCGTCGAGAGATCGGCTTCGTAGCGCAGCGCCGAGGGCAGCGCGACGCCGCGCAGGTAGCGGACATTTTCGTGCCGAGCGTCAAGCTCGGAGACGAGCGCGCGATCGCGCGCCCACAGGAGCGTATCGTGCCGCGCGGCCAGATGGCCCGCCAGCGCCGTGCCCCATGCACCGGCGCCGAGAACGGCTACTTTCATACCCAGCACCGGTCAGTGACTGAAACTTAGTTGAGCGTCGTGCCGTTCGGCGCGCCCTGCGCACCGCCCGCCTGCTGCTGCGCGATCTGCGCGAGACGCTGCTCGTACAGCGCCTGGAAGTTGATTTCCGCGAGGTGGATCGGCGGGAAGCCCGCGCGCGTGATCGCATCGGCGATGTTCGAGCGGAGGTACGGGAACAGGATGGTCGGGCAGGCGATGCCGACCAGCGGATCGATCTGGTCTTCCGGAATGTTGCGGATGTCGAAAATGCCGGCCTGCTTCGCTTCGATCAGGAACGCGACCTTGTCCTTGACCTTCGCCGTCACGGTGCCCGACACCACGACTTCGTACACGCTTTCCGCCAGGCGCTCGGCCTTCACGTCGACCTCGACTTCAACCGACGGCATGTCCTGTTCGAGGAAAATCGCCGGCGAATTCGGCTGCTCGAGCGACAGATCCTTCAGGTAGATGCGCTGGATGTTGAAGAACGGTTGGTTTTCGACGTCGGACATGATGGCTCCCTAAAAATAATGACGTGGCAGCCGGAGCCCTCCGGCTGCCCGATTGGGTCGTGCGTGCGGCACGCGTCGCCCCGAAACGGGGCGAAGGCGGCCATTCTGCCGGAATTAGGCGGCTTCCAGAAGCGGCTTGAGGCCGCCTTCGCGGTCGAGCTTCGACAGATCGTCGTAGCCGCCGACGTGCGTGTCGCCGATATAGATCTGCGGCACGGTGCGGCGGCCGGTGCGCGTCATCATTTCCTCGCGGCGCGACGGATCCTTGTCGATCAGCACCTTTTCAACCTGCTCGACGCCGCGCAGCTTCAGCAGCCGCTCGGCCTGGATGCAATACGGACACACCTGGGTGCTGTACATGACCACTTTATTCACTTCGCCACTCCTTTATTTGACGACCGGCATGCCGGCCTGCTGCCACGCGGCGACGCCGCCCTGCAGCACATGAACCTCGCCATAGCCCGCTTCCGCGACGGCTTTTGCCGCCTTTTGCGACTGCTGGCCGTTCTGGCAGACGAGCAGCACGGGCGTGCTCTTGTTCTTCGCCACCTGGCCGAGCTTCGCCTGCAGCTCGCCGAACTCGACCGAGCGGGCGGACGGCAGGTGGCCCGCGCCGAATTCGGCGGCCGGCCGCAGGTCGATCACGATCGCATTCCGGCGATTGATAAGTTGGGTCGCTTCCGCGGCGGACAAGCCCCCGCCGCCGCGCCGCAGCGCGGGCCAGGCCAGGAGGCCGCCGGAAAGCAGCAGAATCGCGATGAGTGCCAGGTTCGTGTAATCGGTAAAGAACGTCACGGATAATCCGCCGAAAAAAAGAGAAATCGAAAAGGACAATCCCGCCATTATAAAATAACCGTCTTACGCGATGGCGCCCCTCCAACGGCCGGGCCTCGTCGGCTGACCGCTTCCCTCACTACCGACCGCAAGCAACCTATGTACAAGCTCGTTCTCATCCGCCACGGCGAATCGACCTGGAACAAGGAAAACCGCTTCACCGGCTGGGTCGACGTCGACCTGACCGAGCAGGGCAACCGCGAGGCGCAGCAGGCGGGCGTCCTGCTCAAGGATGCCGGCTACGTGTTCGACATCGCCTACACGTCGGTGCTCAAGCGGGCGATCCGCACGCTGTGGCACGTGCAGGACCAGATGGACCAGATGTACCTGCCGGTCGTCCACTCGTGGCGGCTGAACGAGCGCCATTACGGCGCGCTGTCGGGCCTCAACAAGGCCGAGACCGCCGCGAAGTTCGGCGACGAGCAGGTCCTGGTCTGGCGCCGCAGCTACGACACGCCGCCGCCCGCGCTGGAGCCGACCGACGCGCGCGCGCCGTACGGCGACCCGCGCTACGCGAAGGTGCCGCGCGAGCAGCTGCCGCTCACCGAATGCCTGAAGGACACGGTCGCGCGCGTGCTGCCGCTGTGGAACGAGTCGATCGCGCCTGCGGTGAAGGCCGGCAAGCAGGTGCTGATCGCCGCGCACGGCAACTCGCTGCGCGCGCTGATCAAGTATCTCGACGGCATCTCCGACAGCGACATCGTCGGCCTCAACATCCCGAACGGCGTGCCGCTCGTCTACGAACTCGACGAACACCTGAAGCCGATCCGCCATGACTACCTGGGCGACCAGGCCGCGATCGCCCAGGCACAGGCCGCCGTGGCCCAGCAAGGCAAGGCGGCGGGCTGAACGCCGCCGCGCACCGGGCGCCGGCCGGCGCCCGGCCGACCGCGAACCTACCCGCGGCGGCGCTGTCGAATCCCGTTCCGCCGCGATCCACAGGGTAATTGGGCGAACAGTTATACTTGACCGTCCTTTTGTCCCCGCTACCGCCACGCGCTTTCCGACCGCACCAGACTCTATGCGAATGAAATTGAAGAATATCGGCCTGATTGCCGCGGGCCTCGCGACCGGCGTCTTCGCCACGCTGCAAATCTCGGCTTCGGCCCAGCAGGCCGCCGTCACCGCTCCGCTGCCGCTCGACCAGCTGCGCCTGTTCGCCGAGGTGTTCGGCCAGATCAAGCGCGAGTACGTCGAGCCCGTCGACGACAAGAAGCTGCTGACGGCGGCGATCAAGGGGATGGTGTCGAGCCTCGACCCGCACTCGTCGTATCTGGACAAGACCGACTACGAAGAGCTGCAGGAGCAGACGAAGGGCCGCTTCGCCGGCCTGGGCATCGAAATTTCGCAGGAAGACGGTCTCGTCAAGGTGATCTCGCCGATCGAGGACACGCCCGCGTTCCGCGCCGGCATCCGTCCGGGCGACCTGATCACCCGCATCAACGACCGCCCCGTGCGCGGCATGACGCTCGACAAGGCCGTCAAGCAGATGCGCGGCGAGCCGGGCACCAAGGTCACGCTCACGATCTTCCGCAAGAGCGACGAGCGCACCTTCCCCGTCACGGTCACGCGCGCGATCATCCGCGTGCAGAGCGTGAAGATGAAGATGCTCGATCCGGGCTACGCGTACATCCGCATCACGAGCTTCCAGGAGCGCACCACGCCGGACCTCGCCGCGAAGCTGCAGGACATCGCGCGCCAGCAGCCGAACCTGAAGGGCCTGATTCTCGACCTGCGCAACAACGGCGGCGGCCTGCTGCAAAGCGCGGTGGGCGTCGCGGGCGCGTTCCTGCCGCCGGATTCCGTCGTCGTGTCGACCAACGGCCAGATCCCGGATTCGAAGCAGGTCTATCGCGATACCTACGATAACTACCGCCTGCCGTCGTTCGATTCCGATCCGCTGAAGAATCTCCCGGCGATCTTCAAGACCGTGCCGATGGTGGTGCTGACCAACGCATACTCGGCCTCGGCCTCGGAAATCGTCGCCGGCGCGCTGCAGGATGCGCACCGCGCGCTGATCCTCGGCAAGACCACGTTCGGCAAGGGTTCGGTGCAGACGGTCCGGCCGATGACCGCCGATTCGGCGCTGCGCCTGACGACCGCTTACTACTACACGCCGAGCGGCCGCTCGATCCAGAACAAGGGCATCACGCCGGACATCCCGGTCGACCAGTTCGCGGACGGCGATCCGGACGACGTGCTCGTGACGCGCGAAGTCGACTACTCGAACCACCTCGCGAACACGCAGGATCCGAACGAGAAGAAGGAGCAGGAAGACCGCGAACAGCGCCGCATGGAGCAACTGCGCGTGCTCGAGGAGCAGAACGACAAGAAGACGCCGGAGCAGCGCCAGAAGGACCGCGACCGCAAGCCGGTCGAGTTCGGCACCGCCGACGACTTCATGATGCAGCAGGCGCTGAACAAGCTCGAAGGCAAGCCGGTGCAGGAATCGAAATCCCTGCTCGCAGACAGCGTGAAGGGCCCGGCAACCGGCGGCAAGGCGGCTTCGTCCGCCGCCGCGGCAAAGCCGGCCTCGAAGGCGGCCGCCAAGCCGGCTTCGTCCGCCCAGCCGGCGTCGGCGCCGCAGTAAGCGCCCGGCCGGACCGACGGGCCATCGCGGCGCACGCCGCGATGGCCCCTTTTCTTTGCGCGCTTAGAATAACGAGACCGCGTCCCCGCTCGCACGCCCCCCGATGAACGACGATCAACTCCTCCGCTACTCCCGCCATATCCTCGTCGACGAGATCGGCATCGAGGCGCAGCAGCGCTTTCTCGATGCGCACGCGATCGTGGTCGGCGCGGGCGGCCTGGGCTCGCCCGCCGCGATGTATCTGGCGGCCGCCGGGGTCGGCACGCTGACGCTCGTCGACGCCGATACGGTCGACCTCACCAACCTGCAGCGGCAGATCCTGCACGAGACCGCCTCGGTCGGGCGCAGCAAGGTCGAATCGGGCCGCGATGCGCTCGCGCGGCTCAATCCGGACATACGGGTTCATGCGGTCGCCGAACGCGTCGACGATGCGTGGCTCGACCGGACCGTGCCCGGCGCGACCGTGGTGCTCGACTGCACCGACAATTTCGCGACCCGCCACGCGATCAACCGCGCGTGCGTCGCGCACCGCGTACCGCTCGTCTCGGGCGCGGCGCTGCGCTTCGACGGCCAGATCAGCACGTTCGACTTCCGCGACGCGGCCTCGCCGTGCTACGCGTGCGTGTTTCCGGAGGATCAGCCGTTCGAGGAAGTCGCCTGCTCGACGATGGGCGTGTTCGCGCCGACGGTCGGCATCATCGGCGCGATGCAGGCGGCCGAGGCGCTGCGCGTGATCGGCGGCATCGGCACGACGCTGGCCGGCCGGCTGATGATGCTCGATTCGCTGCGCATGGAATGGAACACGATGAAGATCGCGCGGCAGCCGGACTGCCCCGTCTGCGGGGCGCCCGGCGCCGCCGTTCGCCGATAGGGCCGGCGCGCGCCGGCGAGATCGCTACGCGGCGACGTCGGCCCTCGGCTCCGCGCTCGCGAGCCGTTCGAGCGCCGCCTGCACTTCCGCCGGCTCGAACGCTGCCAGCACGTCGGCCGTCGGCTTCTCGAGCGCCTTCAGATGCGCGCGCAGGATCTCCTGCTTCACGACCAGCAACTGGCTCGGATGCATCGAGAACTCGGTGAGCCCCATGCCGAGCAGCAGCCGCGTCAGCACCGGATCGCCCGCCATCTCCCCGCACACCGACACCGGCACGCCCGCGCGCTTCGCCTCGCGCAGCGTGTACGCGATCAGATGCAGCACCGCCGGATGCAACGGGTCGTACAGATGTGCGACCGCGTTGTCCGCGCGGTCGATCGCCAGCGTGTACTGGATCAGATCGTTGGTGCCGATCGACAGGAAATCGACCCGCTTGAGGAACAGCGGCAGCGCGATCGCCGCCGCCGGGATCTCGATCATCGCACCGACCCGCACGTTCGGGTCGTACGCGAGCCCCGCATCGTCGAGCTGGCGCTTCGCTTCGCGGATCAGGTCGAGCGTCTGGTCGATCTCCTGCGCGTGCGCGAGCATCGGGATCAGGATCTTCACCTGGCCGAACACCGACGCGCGCAGGATCGCGCGCAACTGCGTGAGGAACATCTGCGGCTCGGACAGGCTCCAGCGGATCGCGCGCAGCCCGAGCGCCGGGTTCTGCGCGGTCTCGTAACCCTCGTCGAGCGCATCGAGCGGCTTGTCCGCGCCGACGTCGATCGTGCGGATCGTCACCGGCATTCCGCGCATCAGCTCGACCGCCCGCCGGTACGCGGCGAACTGCTCCTCCTCCTCCGGCATCCGGTTCTTGTGGTTCATGAACAGGAACTCGGAGCGGAACAGGCCGACGCCCACCGCGCCCGCGTCGGCGGCCGCCTTCGCATCGTCGGGCAGTTCGATGTTCGCGTACAAATCGATCTTCGTGCCGCACAAGGTTTGCGTCGGCGAGAACTTGAGCCGCTGCAGCTTGCGCTGTTCGAGCGCGTTTTCCGACTGCCGGTACGCATACTCTTCGAGCACGATCGGGGCCGGATCGACGATCACGATGCCCTGGTCGCCGTCGACGATGATCAGGTCGTCCTGGCGGATCAGCGCGCTCGCATGCTGCACGCCGACCGCGGCCGGAATGCCGAGGCTGCGCGCGACGATCGCCGTGTGCGACGTGCGGCCGCCGAGATCGGTGACGAACGCCTGGAACGCCTGGGTCTTGAACTGCATCATGTCGGCGGGCGCGATGTCGTGCGCGACGACGATCATCTCCTCCTTGCCGTCGCCCGCCGCGCCGTCGAGCGCCTGCGAAGCCGACGGCGCGCCGGCGAGTGCCTTCAGCACGCGCTCCACCACCTGTTCGATGTCGGCCTTGCGCTCGCGCAGGTACTCGTCCTCGATGTCGTCGAAATGACGCGCGAGCAGGTCGAGCTGCTCGGTCAGCGCCCATTCGACGTTGTAGCGCCGCGTACGGATCAGGTCGATGGTTTCCTGCACGAGCATCGCGTCGTTCAGGATCATCGCGTGCACGTCGATGAACGCGGCGACTTCCGACGGCGTATCGGCCGTCAGGTCCGCGCGCAGCGCATCCAGTTCCACGCGGACCGCATCCAGCGATGTACGGAATCGCCCCACCTCGGCCTCGATCTGGGTGGATTCGATCAGGTAATGCGCGACGTCGAGCGCCGCCGGCGCGATCAGATATGCACGTCCGATCGCGATGCCTCTTGAAACGGGAATTCCATGCAGCGTGAAAGACACGCGCACCTCCTCTCATCATGTAAGCCGCGGCGCACCGCTGCGATGCGCTTATGACCCCGGTAGCCGATTATAAATTCCGCGCCCCCTCAGTGACTGCGTGCGGCGCAGCATGGCGGTCAATGCATTATTGCGGCGGAAAAAAGAAATGCCGCGGAATTCCGCGGCATTTTCATCAAAAACCGGTGCGCTGCAAGCGCGCGGTTCACTGACCTTCGCCGAACTTGTCCGCGATCAATTTCAGCAGCGCATCCATCGCTTCCGTTTCGTCCGGACCCTCCGTCTCGATCGTCACCGTACTGCCGATCCCGGCGGCCAGCATCATCACGCCCATGATGCTCTTCGCGTTGATCCGGCGGCCGTTGCGGGTCATCCAGACTTCCGACCGGAAATTCCCCGCCAGTTGGGTCAACTTGGCCGACGCGCGAGCATGCAGCCCCAATTTGTTCACGATGGTCGTTTCTTGCTGAAGCATGGTGTTCCGATGAGGTCAGGACTGCCGGCGATCCGGATCGCCGGCCGGGAAAGGGTGAGCGTGGATTCGTCCGATCAGTGCGTTTCGGTCTGCGGCTTCGGTTCGGGCGGGATCGGCGCGCATTCGCCGCAGCCCAGCGCGGCTGCGCACGGCGGCGGCGTGCCGGCCGCGACTTCGTGGATACCTTTCGTCGAGCCTGCAAGCGCCTTGTCGACCAGCGTGTCGAGCGGCGTCGCGCGATAGCAGACGGCGCGCACGAGCATCGGCAGGTTGACGCCCGCCAGAACCCGTACGCCGTCGATCTTCGCGAGCTGCCCCGCGATGTTCGCGGGCGTCGCGCCGTACATGTCGGTCAGCACGAGCGCGCCGTTTTCTTCCTTCAGGCGCGCGACTTCGGCGTGCGCGAACGCCATCACCTGGGCCGGGTCGTTGTCCGCCTGCACGTCGATGCAACCGATGCGCGCGGGCAGCCCGCCGTAGATGTGCGAGATGCAGTCCCGCAAAGCGGTAGCGAGCGGTGCATGCGCGATGATGAGAATGCCTGCCATGTCAGCCTTGCAACAAGTTCGGCCCGACCGCCGGGCCTGACGCACGAAAACCGTGCCGGGCGAACGGGCATTGTAGCAGGCCGGTCAACCCTGCCGGCGACGGGGGGCCTGCGCGGCCGCCGCCGGTTGTCGGGCGCGTCAGCCGGCGGCGCGCTCCAGTGCATCGATGAACATCGCGGCGACGTCGAAGCCGGTCTGCTCCATGATTTCGCGGAAACAGGTCGGGCTGGTGACATTCACCTCGGTGAGCCAGTCGCCGATCGCGTCCAGCCCGACCAGCAGCAGCCCGCGCGGCGCCAGTACCGGCCCGAGCACCGCGGCGATCTCGCGGTCGCGCGCGGTGAGCGGCTGCGCGACGCCGATACCGCCCGCCGCCAGATTGCCGCGCACCTCGCTGCCCTGCGGAATCCGGGCGAGCGAATACGGTACCGGTTCTCCGCCGATCAGCAGGATCCGCTTGTCGCCCGCCTTGATCTCCGGGATGAACTTCTGCGCCATCACCGAGCGCGCGCCGTCGTGGCTCAACATCTCGACGATCGACCCGAGGTTCATGCCGTCGGGCTTCACCCGGAACACGCCCATTCCGCCCATCCCGTCGAGCGGCTTCAGGATCACGTCGCCGTGCTCGGCGTGAAACGCGCGCAGCCGGGCCGCGTCGCGCGTGACGAGCGTCGGCGCGACGAACTGCGGAAATTCGCCGATCGCGAGCTTTTCCGAGTGATCGCGGATCGCCTGCGGCTTGTTGAAGATGCGAGCGCCGCGGCGCTCCGCCAGTTCGAGCAGCCAGGTCGACGTCACGTACTCCATGTCGAACGGCGGATCCTTGCGCATCAGCACCGCGCCGAACGACGCCAGCGCGCGTGCCTCGACGGGCGCCGCCTCGTGCCACGGCGTGCGATGCAGGTCGACGGCGTCGCCGACGAACGTCACGCGGCGCACGTCCGCGTCGACGCTCGACCCGGTCCAGGCGAGATGATGCGGCTCGCACGCGTACACCGCATGGCCGCGCCGCGCCGCCTCGGCCATCATCGCGTAGGTCGAATCCTTGTAGATCTTGAAGCGATCGAGCGGGTCGGCGATAAAGAGGATGTCCATGCAGTCCCTGATACTTTTAGCTGGGGGACGCGCGCGGCGCGCGTCCCGCGTTACACCTGAATGGCTTCCGGATCGGTCTTTTCCAGCTCGACCGACGACGCGAGCAGACCGAGCCGCGCGACCACGCCATACATGTAGAAGCGGTTCGGCGGCGCCGCGCCCGGCTTCGCATGCGCATCGGGCAGCGCCGTGTGCTCGAAACCGAGCGGCACGTAGTGCATGCCGGGCGCATTCAGATTCTGATCGCGCTCGCGCGCGCCGTGCGTGCGGTAAAACCCGCCCACCACGTAGCGGTCGATCATGTACACCACGGGCTCGGCCACTTCGTCGCCGATCCGCTCGAACGTGTACACGCCTTCCTGCACGATCACGTCGCGCACCGCGAGCCCGGCCTTCGACTCCGACATCTGCGCGCGCTCGAGCTTCGTCATCCGGCCGATTTCCGCCGCGTCGTGGACGGTCATCACACCCCGCCCCGCCGTGCCGGCGTCCGCCTTCACGACCACGTAGGGCTTTTCGCTGATGCCGTATTCGCGGTACTTGCGCGCGATCTTCTTCAGCACCGCGTCGATCGCCTCGGCCAGCGCGCCGCCGCCTTCCTGCGCCTGCCAGTCGATGTCCTCGACATGCGCGAAGTACGGATTCACCATCCACGGATCGACGCCGACCATCTTCGCGAACTTCTTCGCGACGTCGTCATAGCACGAGAAATGGGTCGACTTGCGGCGCACCGCCCAGCCCGCGTGCAGCGGCGGCAGCAGATACTGCTCGTGCAGATTCTCGAGCACGGGGGGCACGCCCGCGGACAGATCATTGTTCAGCAGGATCGAGCACGGATCGAAATTCTTCAGGCCGAGGCGCCGCGGCGTGCGCTCGAGCGGTTCGAGCACGATTTTCTGGCCGTCGGCGAGCGTGATCGGCGTGACGTCGGTGATGCTCGGATCGAGCGAGCCGAAGCGCACGTTGAGGCCTGCCTGGCGCATGATCGTCGCGAGCCGCGCGACGTTCTCGAGATAGAACGCGTTGCGGGTCGGCAGCTCCGGAATCACCAGCAGGTTCTTCGCGTCGGGGCAGATCTTCTCGATCGCGGCCATCGCCGCCTGGACGGCGAGCGGCAGCACTTCGGGCGGCAGGTTGTTGAAGCTGCCGGGAAACAGGTTGGCATCGACCGGCGCGAGCTTGAAGCCCGCGTTGCGCAGATCGACCGAACAGTAGAACGGCGGCGTGTGTTCCTGCCATTCGAGCCTGAACCAGCGTTCGATGGCAGGCGTGGCGTCGAGGATCTTCCGCTCGAGTTCGAGCAGCGGACCGTTTAACGCCGTAACGAGGTGGGGAACCATGAATCACTCGCGGACGGGAGAAAAAAGATTGTAGAGCAATTGCCTACCGCATTTGGGGATTGTTCCCGCATTCGCAAGGGTTTCAAGGATGTTTCTGGCTATTGACCCGATTGCCAGTAGGGTCGGCCGCCGTAAGAAAGAAAAAAGGCCCGCCGGGAGGCGGGCCGAAGTCGCTGCGCTCATACGGTCCGGGCCCGGCGCGTCGATGCGCGCCGCGTGCCCGGCTGAATCCGATCCCTGTACTTACTCGACGTGCTCGCCGTGCAGGATCACGTCGAGGCCTTCGCGCTCTTCCTCTTCCGACACGCGCAGGCCCATCACCAAGTCGATGCCCTTCAGCAGCACGAAGCTGACGACGCCGCTGTAGATCAGCGTGATCGCGACGCCCTTCGCCTGCAGCAGCAGGCTGCCGTCGGCGCCGCCGATGTCCTTCACCGCGAACACGCCCGTCAGCAGCGCGCCGAGAATCCCGCCCACGCCGTGCACGCCGAACGCGTCGAGCGAATCGTCGTAGCCGAGCTTCATCTTGAGCCACGTCGCCGACCAGAAGCACACCACGCCCGCCGCGATCCCGATCACGAGCGCACCGGCGACGCCGACGAAACCCGCGGCCGGCGTGATGGCGACGAGCCCGGCAACCGCGCCCGATACGATGCCCAGCACGGACGGCTTACCCTTCGCGATCCATTCGGCGAACATCCAGCCGAGCGCCGCGCAGGCGGTCGCCACCTGGGTGGTCAGCATCGCGAAGCCGGCACGGCCGTCGGCGGCCACCGCCGAGCCCGCGTTGAAGCCGAACCAGCCGACCCAGAGCATCGAGCCGCCGATCAGCGTCAGCACCAGGTTGTGCGGGGGCATCGCCTCGCGGCCGTAGCCGACCCGCTTGCCGAGCACGAGACAGCACACCAGGCCCGCGATACCGGCGTTGATGTGCACCACCGTGCCGCCCGCGAAGTCGAGCACGCCGTCCGACGACAGCCAGCCGGTCGGCTCCCACACCATGTGCGCGATCGGCACATAGACCACCAGCGACCAGAGCGTCATGAACACGAGCATCGCCGAGAACTTCATCCGGTCGGCGAATGCGCCGCAGATCAGCGCCGGCGTGATGATCGCGAACGTCATCTGGTAGACGAAGTAGACGGTTTCGGGAATCGTCGGCGCGAGATGGCTGACGGTCAGCGTGGTGGCCTTGTCGCCGTGGATGTAGTTCATCCCGGACAGGAACACGCGCGAGAAGCCGCCGATGAAGCCGCTGCCCGGCGTGAATGCGAGGCTGTACCCGACCACCGTCCACAGCACGGTGATCAGCGCGGTGATCGCGAAGCTTTGCATCACGGTCGCCAGCACGTTCTTCTTGCGGACCATGCCGCCGTAGAACAGCGCGAGACCCGGAATCGTCATGAACAGCACGAGCGCGGTGGAAGTCAGCATCCAAGCGGTGTCGCCCGAATTGATCTTCGACGAATCGACCGAGAACGGCGCGGTCGGCGCGGCGGGCGCGGCGGCGACCGAAGCCGGTGCGGCGGCGCTCGCGTCGGCGGCGGGCGACGCGGCTGTCGCCGGGGCGGCGGCGCTCGCGTCGGCGGCCGGCGCGCTTGCCGACGCGTCGGACGCGACGGCCGCCGACGCGGCGGCGGGGGCCG
>NZ_JAWJWL010000026.1:70360-91273 GCF_034721475.1 Burkholderia alba
CGGCGGCGGGGGCCGACGACGCGTCGTCGGCCAGCGCTGCGCCGATTCCGCTCGCGAGCAGCGAACCGGCCATCAGCAGGGACATCAGGAGTTTGCGCATCTTGGGTTTCCTCTTATCGCTCGTCTCTTGTCATTACAGGGCGTCTGCGCCCGTCTCCCCGGTGCGGATCCGGATCACCTGCTCGATCGGCGTGACGAAAATCTTGCCGTCGCCGATCTTGCCCGTGCGAGCCGCCCGCTCGATCGCTTCCACCGCCTGGTCGACCAGATCGTCCGACACCGCGGCTTCGATCTTCATCTTCGGCAGGAAATCGACGACGTACTCCGCGCCCCGGTACAGCTCGGTGTGCCCTTTCTGGCGCCCGAACCCTTTGACCTCCGTTACCGTGATGCCGGAGACGCCGAGGGCCGACAGGGCCTCGCGCGTCTCATCGAGCTTGAACGGCTTGATGATTGCGGTAATCAGTTTCATGAAGTCCTCTCGCTATGGTTGTCCCATCAACCCGGTTGCATGTGTAGCGGGACATCCTCAGCAACTCGCATGCCATGTCGACGGAAACCAGGCGTGACAGGCTTTCACGGAGATTTCCGGGCGGCGCCGGCGCACGCGGCGGAGCGCGCGCAGCTTGGTCGAACGGCCAACGCGCGGCCGGTTTGCTGGCGCGGAAAAGGGATCGTTGCTAGAGTGCTCGGACGTCCAGCGCATGGGGGCGGCAACAGAACGCCCCGCCATGCCCGGAAAACGGGCCCGGTGCACGCACCAATTCCGGTCATGCGCGCATCCCGGGCACGAACGTAACGGAACATGCACAAGAATTGTGCAAAGAAGGGGAAACACCATGAAGCAACCCAGCGACGTTTTCAACGACTTGCAGGCGCGCGTGAGCGATCTGCTGAAAAACTCGCCGGCCAAGGATGTCGAACGCAACGTGAAAGCAATGCTGACGCAAGGCTTTTCCAAGCTCGACCTCGTCACCCGCGAGGAATTCGATACGCAGGCCCAGGTGCTTGCCCGCACCCGCGTGCGGCTCGAGGAACTGGAAAAGCGCGTGGCCGAGCTGGAGCAGAAGCTCGCCGCCCAGCCTTGAACGCATGGGCCGCTCCGGCTCCGGTCCGGCCCGCCACCCGTCCTGATTCCTTGTCTTCGTACTCGCAGTCCAGGTAGTTTGCGCATCGCCGGCAAGCGCGCATCGAGATAGCCCACACCGTGCGGGCGGCCCACCCGCCGCCCGCAGCAGCCAGGAGTGCCATCATGTCGCTTGCCGTCGTGCGCAGCCGCGCGCCGGCTGCCGGCCGTGCGCCGGAAGTCACCGTCGAAGTCCATCTGGCCAACGGCCTGCCGTCTTTCTCGATCGTCGGCCTCCCCGATCTCGAAGTCCGCGAAAGCCGCGAGCGCGTCCGCGCCGCGCTGCAGAACTGCGGCTTCGATTTCCCGGTCCGTCGCATCACCGTCAACCTCGCGCCCGCCGATCTGCCGAAGGAATCCGGCCGCTTCGACCTCCCGGTCGCGCTCGGCATTCTCGCGGCCAGCGGGCAGATTCCCGCCGCCGCGCTCGACGGCCGCGAATTCGCGGGCGAGCTATCGCTCACCGGTGCGCTACGCCCGATGCGCGGCGCGTTCGCCATGGCCTGCGGCACCGCGCGCGGCCCGGGGCTCGACGGCATCGACCGCGCCGAGCCGGCGCCCGCCGGCCGGGATTCGAGCGCTGCCCGGCCCGCGCGGCCGCCCGAACTCTACCTGCCGCTGCCGAACGCGGCGGAGGCGGCGCTCGTGCCGGGCGTGACGGTCTACGGCGCGCCCGACCTGCCCGCGCTGTGCGCGCACCTCGCCGATCTGCCGGACTGCCGTCTCGCCGCCGCGGCCGCGCCCTCCCTCGATACCCGGCCCGCGCCGCCCGCGCCGGATCTCGCCGACGTGATCGGCCAGCGCGGCGCGCGCCGCGCGCTCGAAGTCGCGGCGGCGGGCGGCCATCACATGCTGATGGTCGGACCGCCCGGCGCGGGCAAGTCGATGCTGGCCGCGCGGCTGCCCGGCCTGCTGCCGCCGCTCACCGACGACGAGGCGCTGGACTCGGCCGCGCTGCTGTCGTCGAGCCGGCTCGGATTTTCGCCGCTGCAGTGGCGGCGGCGGCCGTTTCGCGCGCCGCACCACTCGTCGAGCGCGGCGGCGCTGGTCGGCGGACGCAATCCGCCTCAGCCCGGCGAAATCACGCTCGCGCACCTCGGCGTGCTGTTCCTCGACGAGTTGCCCGAGTTCGATCGCCATGTGCTCGAGACGCTGCGCGAGCCGCTCGAAGCCGGCCACATCACGATTTCCCGCGCGGCGCTGCAGGCCGAGTTCCCGGCCGCGTGCCAGTTGATCGCCGCGATGAACCCGTGTCCGTGCGGCTGGCGCGGAGACCCCGCCGGCCGCTGCCGCTGCACGCCCGACGTGGCCGCGCGCTACCTGCGCAAGCTGTCCGGCCCGCTGCTCGACCGGATCGACATCCAGATCGAGATTCCCGCACTGACGCCGGCGGAGCTGTCGGAGCGCGCGTCGGCGCCGGGCGAGCCGAGCGCCGCGGTCGCCGCGCGGGTCGCGGGCGCCCGCGCGCGGCAGGACGCCCGGCAACGCAAGACCAATCACGCGCTCACCGGCCGCGAGACCGACGACGTATGCCGCCCGGACGCGTCGGGCGAGCGGCTGTTACGCGAGGCGGGCGAGCGTTTCGGCTGGTCGGCGCGCGCGCACTACCGGGTGCTGAAAGTCGCCCGAACCATCGCCGATCTGGCCGGCAACGACGCGCCGGACGCCGGCCAGATCGCCGAGGCGATCCGCTATCGAAGAGCGTTTTCGCCTGCGTAGGAACAAAAAGATGGCTGTCAAGACTTGACTTATGCACACATCCCGGCATCCGGCCTTTGATGTCTCCGAACGAGCCATCACTTGAAGCCAGTTGCGCAGTGCTTTGATTTTATTGATTTTTTTACGATGCGAAGTTTACAGGCAAAGTAACGCAATGCCCCTCTGGCCTTGGTTTGCGGAGCACTGGGGAGGGTTGTCAACAAAGTTATCCACAAGTTCTGTGGATAGCCTGAAAAGTCCCGCAAAATCCGGCGACTAGCGTCGTTTTCTACGAAGGAACTTTCAGTCCGGAAACGATTCGAAGGCGCCGCCGCCCCGGCGCTCAATCGAGTTTCAACGAGCCGAAAAACTGGTCGAGCTGCTCGACGGGCGGCGCCGTATCGGCGATCACGATCGCCTGATACACATGGCGCCCCCGGGCGACCAGCCGGGCCACCACCATCTTGCGCGCGCGCGCCGTGTCCGCCGTCCCGCCGGGATTCCCTTTCCGGGCGCCTCCGTCTTGGGCGACCCCATCCAGCCGCAGCTCGATGCCCGCCGTCTGGCCGCCTGCCGCGAGCGGCACCAGCACCGCCGCGACGGCCGGTTCGGCGCCCAGGTTGCGCGCGAGCCCCGCGCGCAGATAATCGAGCACCGCATGCCGGGTCGTGTCGCGATCGTCGGGCAACGTCACCGACCCCACCGCGAAGACCGCGCCGGACAGGTGCGCGGCCTGCATCCGCATCTTCATCGGCACGCCGCCGATCTCGACCGGATGCTCCTCGACCGTCGGCTTCGCCGGCAGATCGACCGTGTAGCCGGCATCGTTATGGACCGTGCGCCAATCGTAGGCCGGCGAGCAGGCGGCAAGCGCGGCGCTCGCGCACGCGACGGCCGCTGCGCGGCGCCAGGAAACCGCTGAACGGGAGCAAAGCGCCAGGCGCAAGCTGAACGGGGACAAACCGATACGGAACATGGAAGGCGATACGCAGCGAACAAAACCGCATTATCCGCCGCCGTCGCGGCGATGCGCGCCCCGATGCGGGCGTGCGATTGACGGTACAATGAGCGCCGCTCGTTCAGGTATCCGTACCGGAGCGCCATTTTCCGAGTTTCCGAGGTTCAGCCGATGAGTCCCGCTCCCTCCCCCGCCTCCCGCCGCGCCGGTCCGCTGCGCTACGTCGTGCTCGCCGCCGTCGCGGCCGCAATCGCGATTGCCGGCTACTTCGCGTTCAACAGCAAGTCCAGCGCGCCCGACGCCACCTTCACGCTGCTGTCCGGCCAGAAGGTCTCGACCGTGGGCGAGCTGAAGGGCAAGGTCTATCTGGTCAACTTCTGGGCGACGAGCTGCGCGACCTGCATGCAGGAAATGCCGCAGATGGTCGACACCTACAACCGCTTCAAGGGCCAGGGCCTGGAATTCGTCGCGGTGGCGATGAACTACGATCCGCCGATGTACGTCGCGAACTATGCGCAGACGCGTCAGTTGCCGTTCAAGGTCGCGCTCGACGACGGCAGCGTCGCGAAGCAGTTCGGCAACGTGCAGCTCACGCCGACCACCTTCGTGATCGACAAGAACGGCAAGATCCTGAAGCGCTATGTCGGCTCGCCGCAATTCGCGGAACTCGACCAACTGCTGCAGAAAGCGCTGAACACCTGAGCCACGCGGGCGAGACGCCTGCCCGGTCTGCCCCCTCTCCCGGCGCGCGTCTCGCGCCGGTGCCGAACGGATCGCATCAGCGGTCCGTTTCTCCTTTGGCCGACAGGCCGTAGCGCTTCATCTTCTCGTACAGCGTGGCCTTGCCGACATGCAGCCGGTCGGCGGTCGCGGCAACCGCGCCGCCCGTCTGGCTCAGTACCTCGGCGATCACCGCCCGCTCGAACTGCTCGATACGCGCCTTCAGCGTATGTCCGGCATCGTCGTCCGGCGACGCCCCGGCGGCCGTCGCATCCGCGACCCCTTCCGTCACCCCCAGCACGAACCGGTCCGCGGCATTGCGCAGCTCGCGCACGTTGCCGGGCCAGTCCCGCTGCATCAGGCCTGCCCGCTGCCGGTCGGTCAGCAGCGGCGCGGGGCGCCCGTAACGCACCGCCGCATCGAGCATGAAGTGCTCGAACAGCGGCACGATGTCCTCGCGACGCTCACCGAGCGGCGGCAGCGCGATCGTCACGACGTTGAGCCGGTACAGCAGGTCGCGGCGGAAGGTGCCCGCCGCGACGTGTTCGCGCATGTCGCCCTTGGCCGCCGCGACGACCCGGCAATTCACGCGGATCGGCTGGTTCGAGCCGAGCCGTTCGAGCACGCCGTCCTGCAGCACGCGCAGCAGCTTCACCTGCAGCGCGAGCGGCATGCTCTCGATCTCGTCGAGAAACAGTGTGCCGCCGGACGCATATTCGAGCTTGCCGATGCGGCGTTTCGCCGCGCCCGTGAAGGCGCCCGGCTCGTAGCCGAACATCTCGGACTCGAACATCGGCTCCGGCAGCGCGCCGCAGTTCACCGCGATGAACGGCTTCTCGCGGCGCGGCGACAGCTCGTGCAGGCTGCGCGCGATCAGTTCCTTGCCCGCGCCGGTGTCGCCGTTGATCAGCACCGACGCATCGGTCGGCGCGATGTTCGCGATCAGCCGCCGCACCTGCTCGATCGCCGGGCTGCGGCCGATGATGCGCGGCGCCACCACGTTCTGCTCGGCCAGCTCGCGGCGCAGCGCGTGATTCTCGAGCACCAGCGTGCGCCGCTCGAGCGCGCGCCGCACGGTTTCGACCAGCCGCTCGGACGCGAACGGCTTCTCGATGAAATCGTAGGCGCCGTCGCGCATCGCCTGTACCGCCATCGTGATGTCGCCGTGGCCGGTGACGAGGATCACCGGCACGTCGGGCGTGCGCTCGCGGCATTGCGCGAGCAGATCGAGCCCGCTCGCGCCGGGCAGCCGGATATCGGAGACGATCGCGCCCGCCGCGTCGCCCACGATCGCCCGTTCCGCCGCCTCGGCCGAGCCGAAGCCCACGACATCGAAACCCGCGAGCTGCAGGCTCTGCACGCTCGCGCGCCGCACCAGCTCGTCGTCTTCGATGTAGATCACTTGCAGGGGAGTCGCCATCTCTAGTCACCTAATGCGTGAGGAAGCCCGCGACACGCTCACGCGCCGGCCTCCGAAGTGTCCGGATGATGCGTGCGCACGCGGCGCAGCGTCAAGACGAACACGGCGCCGCCCGCCGGCGCGTTGCGCGCCGTCAGCGAGCCGCCCGCGTCGCTCGCGATCGACGACGAGATCGCCAACCCGAGACCGAGCCCGCGCCCCATTTCCTTGGTCGTGAAAAACGGCTCGAACAGCCGCGGCAGCGCATCCGGCGGAATGCCCGCGCCATTGTCGCGCACCATGATCGAGAGCGTCGCGACCGCCGCGTCGATCGTCACGTCGATGCGCGGCGCGGCGGTGGCCGCGACCGCGTCGAGCGCGTTGCCGAGCAGATTGATCAGGACCTGTTCGAGCCGCAGATCCTCGCACTGCACGACGAGCGCCGGATGATCGAGCGCGAGATCGAAGCGGCTGTCGGCGACCGGCAGCTGCGTGAGGTCGCGCAGCCGCACGTTCAGCTCGACGGACTGCAGCCGCTCCTTCAGCAGCGACGTCACGTTGCGCAGCGCGCGCGCGACGGGCGCCCGCTCGTTGCGCGGCCGCGCGCGGCCGACGAACAGTTTCAGCTGGTTGGTGATCTTGCCCATGCGCTCGGTGAGCGCGGCGATCGCCTCGAGATTGTCGCGCGCCGCGCCCTGCTCGCCGCGATCGAGCAGCACGCGCGTGTTGTCGGAGAAACTGCGCAGCGCGGCGAGCGGTTGATTCAGCTCATGCGTGATGCCCGCCGCCATCTGGCCAAGCGCCGCGAGCTTGCTGGCCTGGATCAGTTCGTCGTGCGCGGCGCGCAATTCCTGTTCCGCGCGGATCCGCTCGCCCACCTCCTTCTGCAGCTGCTCGTTCGCCTCCGACAAATCCGCCGTGCGTTCGGCGACGCGCTGGTTCAGCTCCGCGTACGCGTTCTGCAGCAGCGCGCGGCTGCGGATCATTTCGCGCACGCGCGCGCGGCGCATGCGCCAGTAGAACCCGAGCAGGCACAGCGACACGAAGCCGAAGCCCGTGACGATCGTCGCGTTGCGCGCGTCGGCGTCGACCGGTTCGATCGGCGCGAGCGTCACCAGTTGCCAATCGGGTTCGCCGAGCCGCCGCTGGGTCGCGAGATAGCGCGGCGCGCGGCGCCCGGCACCCATCCTCACGATCTGCGCATCGGGGCCGAGCACCCGTTCGATACGCAGCGGCAGCGGCGTCACGGGCTGCTGCGCGTACTGGCGGGTCGCGTAGATCGACGCCGTCACAGGCCCCGACAGCGGCTTCATCGTGTGGTATTTCCATGCCGGCACGGACGACAGGAAGATCACGCCGTGATCGTCGGCGACGACGAGCGGCTCGGACGCGTCGGCGCCCTGGAACCATTCGAGATTGAGCTTCACCACGGCGACGCCGACGATCCGGCCGTCGCGCCGAACCGGCTGCGAGATGTAGTAGCCGGGATCGCGCGAGATCGTGCCGATCCCGAAGAAGCGGCCCACTCCGCCCTGCACCGCATCGACGAAGTACGGCCGGAACCGGTATTCGATGCCGACGAAGCTGTCCGGCCCGCGCCAGTTGCTCGCGGCGACGCAGCGGCCGTCGGCGCCGATGATGTAGGTGGCGGTCGCGTGCGCGTGGCGGTTCAGGTCTTCGAGATAGAGGTTCGCCCGATCGACATAGCCGGTTTGTCCCGGTTCGGCGAGCACGTCCTGCACGAACGGGTGCCCGCCCAGCAGATACGGCAGCGATTCGTAACGGTCAAGGGTGCTCTTGAGCGCGTTGGTGGTGCGGTCGACGCGCGCGGCCGCGTTACGCCGCAGCTCGTCGACGCCGCGCTGCCAGGTGACGGTCCAGGTGAGTGCGCAGGCCGCCGCCAGCGCCGCGGCGAGCGCGAATAGGACGAGCAGGCGGCGCTTCACGGTGGCGGCTTCCGGGGAGTGAGGTTCGCCTATTGTGGCATAGCGCCCCGTCCGAACGGACGCGGGGCCGGCGCCCGCGCGCGATGCTGCGCGCGGTCCGGCCCCGCCCGGCCGCGGCGCGTCCGGGCGCGCCGCGGCGTGTTGCGACATGTCAGACCTTCGCGGCTTCGTTGACCGGCACCTCGCCGCCATTCAGCGCGGCGCGCAGCTTCGCGCGGTCCAGTTCCTTCTCCCACGCCGACACCACCACCGTCGCGACGCCGTTGCCGACGATGTTGGTCAGCGCGCGGCACTCGCTCATGAAGCGGTCGATGCCGAGGATCAGCACCATCCCCGACAGCGGGATGGTCGGCACGACGGCGAGCGTCGCGGCGAGCGTGATGAAGCCCGCGCCCGTCACGCCGCTCGCGCCTTTCGACGTCAGCATCGCGACCGCGAGCAGCGTCAGCTGCTGCATCCAGGTCAGCTCGATGTTGGTCGCCTGCGCGATGAACAGCACGGCCATCGTCATGTAGATGTTGGTGCCGTCGAGGTTGAACGAATAGCCGGTCGGCACCACGAGGCCCACCACCGAGCGCGAGCAGCCGGCCTTCTCGAGCTTCTCCATCAGCTGCGGCAGCGCCGCTTCCGACGAGCTGGTGCCGAGCACGATCAGCAGTTCTTCCTTGATGTAGCCGACGAAGCGGAAGATGCTGAAACCCGTGAAGCGCGCGATCGCGCCGAGCACGACGATCACGAACACGACCGACGTCAGGTAGAACGTGCCGATCAGCTTGAGGAGCGGCACCAGCGAACCGACGCCGTACTTGCCGATCGTGAAGGCCATCGCGCCGAATGCGCCGATCGGCGCGAGCTTCGTGACGATGTGGACGATCCCGAACAGCACGCGCGTGATGCCGTCGATGAAATCGGTCACCACCTTGCCGCGCTCGCCGAGATGCGCGAGCACGCTCCCGAACAGCAGCGCGATCAGCAGGATCTGCAGGATCTCGCCTTGCGCGAACGCGTCGACCATCGTGTTCGGAATGATGTGCAGCAGGAAATCGACCGTCGACTGGCCGTGCGCCTTCGCCGCGTACGACGCCACGGCCTTGCCGTCGAGCGTCGCCGGATCGATGTTGAAGCCCACGCCCGGACGCAGGATGTGCGTGGCCGCGAGGCCGAGCACCAGCGCGAAGGTCGATACGATCTCGAAGTACAGCAGCGCCTTGCCGCCGACGCGGCCGACCTTCTTCATGTCCTGCATGCCGGCGATCCCGGTCACGACCGTACAGAAGATGATCGGGCCGATCACCATCTTGATCAGCTTGATGAAGCCGTCGCCGAGCGGCTTCATGTCGACGGCGAGCGACGGGTAGTAATGGCCGAGGATCACGCCGACGACGATGGCGAAGATCACCTGCACATAGAGCACTTTATAGAACGGTTTCTTCTTCACGATGAGTCCAGAGAAGGTAGAGGGGGGCTGAGCCGGGGGCCGCGGCGTCACGCGCGCGGACGGATGTCAGGGGAGCCACCCGCCCGCGCGGCTGCCGTGCCGCAACAAGCGATGGCCTCAGAAAATCCGAGGGAGGGGGATTGAATGGGTCATCGAGTGTCTCCTTGCTGTAGTTGTCAGGCCTGAGCGGCCTTGAGCGATTACATTGCAAGGTCGATGCCAGGTGCCGGCCGGCACCTAATCGATTGATTTCAATGATTTTTCATTGCAACCGGACGCGGCGGCATTCCGCTTTTCCGGAAATCCGGACGCCGCCCGTCCGGCGATCCGGACGGGCGGCGCTTTCGTCAGACCGTTGACGGCGTCTCAGTGCGGCTGGGAGCCGATCGCGCCGCTCGCGAGCACGCCCGTCTGCGCGTAGAACTCCTGCTGCGCAAACGCCGCCCGCTCGCGGCGCGCGCGCTCGCCGCGGTCGGCCAGCGACACGACCACGATGCCGGCGAAAGCGAGCGGCACCGACACCAGCGCCGGGTTGTCGAGAAACACCGGCGCATGCGCGTGATGCAGCACGTCGACCCAGACGGATTTCGACAGCAGCGTCAGCACGACGGCCGAGACGAGCCCGAGCGCGCCGCCCGCCACCGCTCCCCGCGTCGTCATGCCGCGCCAGAAGATCGACATCGCGAGCACCGGGAAATTCGCGCTCGCCGCGACAGCCGCGACCAGCCCCACCATGAACGCGACGTTGATGTGCTCGAACAGGATGCTGAGCCCGATCGCGACGGCGCTCAGCACGAGGGTCGCCGCCCGCGAGATCCGCATTTCGATCTTCTCGTCGGGCTTGCCGCGCGCGAGCATCGACGCGTAGAGGTCGTGCGATACCGTCGTGGCCCCCGCCAGCGTGAGACCCGCCACGACGGCGAGGATGGTCGCGAACGTCACCGCGGCGATGAAGCCGTAAAACCAGTTGCCGCCCACCGCCTGCGCCAGCTTGACGGCCACCATGTTCGAGCCGCCGAGCAGGTCCCGGGTGAGATCGAAACTGCCGTTCGCGCCGGTCCGGAAGAACTCGGGGTGCTGCGCGAGCAGCACGATCGCCGCGAAGCCGATCACGAAGGTCAGCAGATAGAAGTAGCCGATGAAGCCCGTCGCGTAGAACACCGACTTGCGCGCCTCGCGCGCGTTCGGCACCGTGAAGAAGCGCATCAGGATGTGCGGGAAGCCCGCCGTGCCGAACATCAGCGCGATGCCGAGCGACAGCGCGTTCGCCGGATCGCGGATCAGCTTGCCCGGTCCCATGATGCCGAGCCCGCCCGGATGCACGGCCGCCGCGCGGCGGAACATCTCGTCGAGACTGAAGCCGAACTCGCCGAGCGCGAGCAGCACCAGCAGCGTCGCGCCGCACAGCAGCAGCACCGCCTTGATCACCTGCACCCAGGTGGTCGCGGTCATCCCGCCGAAGAACACGTAGATCACCATCAGCGCGCCGACGATCAGTTCCGCCACGCCGTACCGCAGCCCGAACAGCAGCTGGATCAGCTTGCCCGCGCCGACCATCTGCACGACCAGGTACAGCACCACGATCACCAGCGCATTCGCCGACGTGAGCAGGCGGATCGGCCGCTGCGCGAAGCGGTAGGCCACGACGTCGACGAACGTGAACTTGCCGAGATTGCGCAGCGGCTCGGCGATCAGGAACATCACGAACGGCCAGCCGACCAGAAAGCCGATCGAATAGATCAGGCCGTCGAAGCCGAACATGAACACCATGCCGGACAGCCCGAGGAACGACGCGGCCGACATGTAGTCGCCCGCGATCGCGAGGCCGTTCTGCAAACCGGTGATGCCGCCGCCGGCCGTGTAGAAGTCGCGGGCGGAACGCGTGCGGCGGGCGGCCCAGCGGGTCAGCACGAGCGTCGCGGTGACGAACGCGAAGAACATGCCGATCGCGACCGGGTTCAGTTCGACCTTGTCGGGCATCGGCCCGGCGACGGAAACGGCGTGCGCGGCGCACGCGGACGACAGCAGCGCGGCGGCGGCGAGGAGACGCGGAATCGACATGGCGCGCTCCTTCACGACTGCCGCAACAGCGCGTCGACCGACCGGTCGAACGAGCGGTTCGCCCGCAGCACGTAACCGCCGGTCAGCCCGACCGCGATCAGGATGATCGCGACGCCCGCCGCGATCCCCGTGCTGATCGTCGCGCCCGCATACAGGGGTTTCGCCAGTACGCCCGGCGCCAGCGCGACGAGCAGGATGAAGCCGTAGTACGTGCCGATCATCAGCGCGGTCATCGTGAAACTGAAGCGGCGCCGCCTCTTCACGAGCTGCTGATACTCACGGCAAGCCGTGAGCCTTTCGATTGCGGAAAGCTCCATGATGTCTCCTCCTCGATAGGTGAGGAATGTGTTTTTTGGTCGTACGGGTAATGCGGGTGATGCGAGTGATGCGGATACGACGCGACGCGGCGCCCGGCTGGCGGGCGCCGCGTTCAAACAACCTTGCCGGCCTTCAGCTTCGCGAGCTCGGCCGCGCCGAGGCCCAGCAGTTCGCCCAGCACGGCGTCCGTATCCGCGCCGAGCACGGGCGGCGTGGCACGAACCGGCAGGCGCGCGCCGTCGAAGCGATAGGGCGGCGCGAGCACGTCCACGTCGCCCGCCACCGGATGCGGCTGCTTCGTGACGAGTCCGGCCGCCGTCGCGCGCGGCGACGTCAGCGCTTCGTGGAGCCCGAGCACCTCGCCGCACGGAATGCCGGACGCCGCGAGCGCGTCGAGCAGATCGGCGCGCCGCCTGCGCGCCAGCTCGCCGCGGATTTCAGGCAGCAGCGCCGCGCGATTCGCCGAGCGGCCGAGATTGGTCTTGAAGCGTTCGTCCTCGGCGAGATCCGGACGCGCGATCGCCTCGCAGAAGCGCGCGAACTGCGTGTTGTTGCCGACCGTGATGACGAGCGGGCCGTCCGCCGCATCGAACACGCCGTACGGCACGATCGACGGGTGCGCGTTGCCGTAGCGCGGCGGATCGTGCTCCATCAGCAGCGCTTCGAGCCCGTAGTACGCGGTGATCATCAGCCCGCAGTCGAACAGCGCCATCTCGATGCGGCGGCCCCGGCCGGTTGCGTGGCGTTCGTACAGCGCGGCCAGAACGGCCTGCGCCGAATACATGCCGGTGAACAGGTCGACCACCGCCACGCCGAACTTGAGCGGCGGCTGGTCGGCTTCGCCGTTGAGCGCCATCAGCCCGGCCTCGCCCTGCACCACGAGGTCGTAGCCGGGCCGCGCGGCTTCCGGGCCGGAGCGGTCGTAGCCGGAGATCGCGCAATGGATCAGGCGCGGGTTCAGCGCGGCGAGCGCGTCGTAGCCCAGTCCGAGTTTTTCCGCGCCGCCGGATTTGAAGTTGTGGATCACAACGTCGCTCTGCTTCGCCAGCTCGCCCGCGATGCGCCGGCCCTCGTCCGTCTGCAGGTCGAGGCAGACCGAGCGCTTGCTGCGATTCACGCTGTTGAAATAGGACGTCTCGGTCGCGCCGACCCGCAGCCCCCAGTCGCGGGTATCGTCGCCGCGGCCGGGATGCTCGATCTTGATGACTTCGGCGCCGAGATCGGCGAGCACCATCGCGCACCACGGCCCCGCGAGCACGCGCGAGAAATCGAGCACGCGCACGCCCGCGAGCGGCAGCGAACGGGCCGGGCCGGCGGCGGGATCCTGCATCGTGGTCTCCTCCATGCGCCGGCTACGCCCGCGACAGCGCGATATAGCGCGCGAGATGATGGTCCTCGTCGCCGAGCTGATGGTCGATCATCACGAGCCGCTTCGCGTAATGCGACAGCGGCAGCTCCCAGGTCATGCCGATCCCACCGTGCAACTGGATCGCCTCCTCGGCGACCAGCGCGCCGATCCGGCCGATGCTGTACTTCGCCGCCGCGAGCGCGCGCTCGCGCGTGAGCCGGTCGGCGTCGAGCCGCGCCGCCGCATTGATGACCGCCGAGCGCGCCTGCTCGATCTCGAGCAGCACGTCGGCCATCCGGTGCTGCAACGCCTGGAAGCTGCCGATCGGCACGCCGAACTGGCGTCGGGTGCGCAGGTAGTCGAGCGTGTGCGCTTTCGCGACGTCCATCGCGCCGAGCGCCTCCGCGCACAGCGCCAGCAGCCCGAAGCCGAGCGTGCGCTCGAGCAGCGCGGCGCCGTCGCCCGCCGCGCCGAGCAGCGCGCCGGCCTCGAGCAGCACGTCGTCGAAGCGCAGGTCCGCCGCGCGGCCGCCGTCGATCTTGCGGTAGCCGCGCACCGTCACGCCCGGCGTATCCTTCGGCACGACGAACAGCGCGAGGCCCGCCTCGTCGTCGTCGCGCCCCGCGGTGCGCGCGGACACGACGAAGAACGCCGCATGCTCGCCGAGGTCCACCACGGTCTTCGCGCCGTTCAACCGCCATTGCACGCCCTGCCGCTGCGCTCGCGTGCGGACCGTGAACAGCTCGTAGTGCGTGTTCGGCTCCGCATGCGCGAAGGCGGCGATCGCGCTGCCGTCGATCACGCCGGCGAGGCGCGCCTTCTGAGCTTCGTCGCCCGCGTGCGCGATCGCGCGACCCGCCATCAGCGCGCCCAGGAACGGCTCGACCACGAGCCCGCGCCCCAGGCACTCGAAGACGACGGCGATATCGAAGCCCGCGCCGCCGAAACCGCCGTCGGCCTCCTCGAACAGCGCGCCGATTGCGCCCAGCTCCGCGAAACGCCGCCACAGATCGGCGCTGAAGCCCGCCTCGGACTGCGCGATCCGGTCGCGCACCGGGAAGCCGTACTGCTCGCCGATGAAGCGCTCGAGCGTATCCGCCAGCATCCGGCGGTCTTCGGTATGTCGAAAGTCCATGACTGTCCCTTACAAGCCGAGCATCATCTTCGAGATGATGTTTTTCTGGATTTCGTTCGAGCCGCCGAAAATCGACAGCTTGCGATTGTTGAAGTACTGCGCGGCGGCGCTGGCCGCCTCGGCCGGGCCGGTCGGCTCGACGGCGTCGTCGGTGTCGAGCGCCGCGTCGGCGAACGGTTGCGCATGCGGACCCGTCGCGCGGCGCAGCAGCGACGAGATCTCCTGGCGGATCTGCGTGCCGCGAATTTTCAGCATCGAGCTTTCCGCGCCCGGCGCGCCGCCGCCCGCCACCGCGGCCAGCACGCGCAGGTTGGTGGTCCGCATGTTGTCGAGCTCGATCTCGACGCGCGCGATGCGCGCGGCGAACAGCGGATCGTCGGCGAGCGGGCGGCCGTTCTTCGTCACCGTGGCCGCGACCGCGCGCAGCCGGTCGAGCGCCGCCGTCGAGAAGCCGATTCCGGCGATGTTGGTGCGCTCGTAGGTCAGCAGGTATTTCGCGTAGGTCCAGCCCTTGTTCTCCTCGCCGACGAGGTTGCCCGCCGGCACCCGCACGTCGGTGAAGAACACTTCGTTGACCTCGTGCTCGCCGTCGAGCGTGACGATCGGCCGGACCTCGACGCCGGGCGCGCGCATGTCGATCAGCAGGAAGCTGATGCCTTCCTGCTTGCGCACGTCGGTCGCGGTGCGCACGAGGCAGAAGATCATGTTCGCGTAGTGGCCGAGCGTGGTCCACGTCTTCTGACCGTTCACCACGTAGTGCTCGCCGTCGCGCACCGCGCGCGTGTTGACCGCCGCGAGATCCGAGCCCGCGCCCGGTTCCGAGTAGCCCTGGCACCACCAGTCCGAGCCGTCGAGAATGCGCGGCAGCCAGTGGCGCTTCTGCGCGTCGCTGCCGTACTTGATCAGCACCGGCCCGAGCATGTTGACGCCGAACGGCACGATGCGCGGCGCGCCGGCAAGCGCGCATTCGTTGTCGAACAGGAATTTCTGCGCGACGCTCCAGCCGGGCCCGCCGTACTCGCGCGGCCAGTGGCTCGCGAGCCAGCCGCGCGCATTGAGCGTCGCGTGCCAGCCTTGCATGTCGTCGCGGCTCAGGCGCAGGCCGCCCTTCACCTTGCGGGCGACGGAGGCCGGCAGCTGTTCCTGCAGGAAGCGTTGCACCTCGGCGCGGAACGCTTCCTCTTCTGCGGTGAAATTCAGGTCCATCGTTCAGGTCTCGGATATAGGGTGGTGAAATGCGCGGCCGTCAACCGGCGCGATCGAGACTCGCGAAAGTCTCGCCGCGCGCGACGAGGTCGACCAGCAGCGGCGACGGCGTCCAGAACAGCGGATCCTCTTCGGCGAATGCGCGGATATCCGCCAGCACGCGGGCGAGGCCGATCGTGTCCGCGTAATGCATCGGCCCGCCGCGGTGGCGCGGAAAGCCGTAGCCGTGCAGGAATACCGCGTCGACGTCGAGCGGACGCAGCGCGATCCCCTCGCGCACCACGTTCGCGCCTTCGTTGATCATCGCCGCGAGATAGCGGCGCACGATCTCGTCGTCGGTGAACGTGCGCGGCGTCACGCCTTTTCTCGCGCGCTCGGCGGCGACGATCGCGTCGACCTCCGGATCGGGCGTGCCGACGCGCGCGCCGTCCGGGTACAGGTAATAGCCGCGTCCGGTCTTCTGGCCGAACCAGCCGCGCTCGCACAGCCGATCGGAAATCTCGACATAGCGGGCGCGCGGGTCGCGGCTCGCCGCGCGGCGCTTGCGGGTCGCCCAGCCGATGTCGCCGCCCGCCAGGTCGACCACCTGGAACGGGCCCATCGGAAAGCCGAACGCGCGGATCGCGCGATCGATCTGGTACGGCGACGCGCCGTCCTCCATCAGATAGTCGGCCGCCGTCCGATAGACGGCGAGCACGCGGTTGCCGATGAAGCCGTCGCAGACGCCCGCGCGCACCGGGATCTTGCGCAGCTTCTTCGCCAGTTCGAACGCGGTCGCGACGACGTCGGCGCCGACCGCCGGCGGCACGACCACTTCGAGCAGTTTCATGATGTTGGCGGGCGAGAAGAAATGCAGGCCGATCACGTCGTCGCTGCGCGGGATGCTCGCGGCGAGCGCGCCGACGTCGAGATACGAGGTATTGGTGGCGAGCACCGCGCCCGGCTTGCAGACGCGCGCCAGCTCGGCGAACACGGCCTGCTTCACCGCCATGTCCTCGAACACCGCCTCGATCACGAGATCCGCCTGCGCGAGCGCATCGTACGACGTGCCGCCCTTGAAGCGCGCCATCCGCGCCGCCTGCGCGGCGGGCGTCATCCGGCCTTTCGCGACCAGTCCGTCGTAGACCTTCCGGACGTGCGCGCGCCCGCGTTCGAGCGCGGCCTCGTCGCGCTCGATCATCGTCACGGGCAGCCCGGCATCGAGCACCGCCACCGCGATGCCGGCGCCCATCGTGCCGCCGCCGACCACGCCGATCCGCTCGACCGGACGCGGCGCCGCGCGGCGCGTCTCGGGTGCCTTCGCGACCTCACGCTCGGCGAAGAACGCATGCACGAGCCCGGCGCGCTGCGGACTGTCGAGGCATTCGGCGAACAGCCGGCGTTCGAGCCGCATGCCTTCGTCGAACGGCAGCGTCAGCGCCGCGCCGACCGCCTCGACGATCTTCTGCGGCGAGTACAGCCCGCGCGATCGCTTCTCGACGTCCGCGCGCGCGGCGTCGACGGCGGCGGACGCCGCCGCCCGGTCGGCGAGTGCCTGCGCATCGCGGGTGCGGCGCACCGGCGCGCCGGTCGCAAGCAGTTCGTGCACGTAGGCAAGGCCTTCGGCAAGCGTGTCGTCGCTGTGCGCGAGGCGATCGACGAGGCCCAGCGTCTGCGCCTCTTCCGCGCCGACGTGCCGGCCGCTCAGCATCAGGTCGAGCGCGGCCGCCGCCCCGATCAGGCGCGGCGTGCGCTGCGTGCCGCCCGCGCCCGGCAGCAGGCCGAGCTGGACTTCGGGCAGGCCGAGCTTCGCGCCCGGCACCGCGATCCGGTAGTGCGCGGCGAGCGCGATCTCGAGGCCGCCGCCGAGCACCGCGCCGTGCAGCGCGACGACCACCGGCTTCGCGCTGTCCTCGATCCGTCGGCATACGTCGGGCAGCGACGGCGGCAGTGGCGGCTTGCCGAATTCGCGGATGTCGGCGCCCGCGATGAAATTGCGCCCGGCGCCCACGATCAGCAGCGCGGCGATCGACGGCTCGGCGGCGGCCGCGTCGAGCGCATCGAGCAGGCCGCGCCGCACGTCGGCGGACAGCGCATTGACGGGGGGATGGTCGATCGTGACGACGAGCACCTTGTCGCGCCGCTCGCGCGTCACCATGCCCTGTCCGGGGAGGGTCTCCTGATTCATCGTGACTCCGTGTCGAAACGCGCCGCGCAGGCGCCTGGATTTGGCTCGATTCTCGATTGATCCAATCGAATTGACAATTCCATCAATCCTTTACATCCTGTCAAAACTGCTTTGACAATGACGGCTCCGATGGATCTGAACGCGCTTACGCTGCTCGTCGACATTCTCGATGCGGGCAATCTCAGCAAGGCGGCGCAGCGGCTCAAGATGAGCCGCGCGAATGTCAGCTACCGGCTCAACCAGCTCGAGAAATCGATCGGCCTGCAGTTGGTGCGGCGCACCACGCGGCGGATCGAGCCGACCGAAATCGGCTTGCGGCTGTACGAGCACGGGCGGCGCATCCAGAACGAGCTGCTGGCGGCGCAGGAATCGGTGACGACGCTCGGCCAGGATCTGCAGGGACGGGTGCGGCTGTCGGTGCCGAGCGGCTATGGGCAGTTGGTGATGTCGGACTGGCTGATCACGTTCAAGCGGCTGTATCCGGGGATCGTGCTCGACGTCGTGTTCGAGAACCGGGTCGAGGATCTGATGCGCGACGAGGTCGACATCGCGGTCCGGGTGATGTCGGAGCCGCCGCAAAACCTGGTCGCGCGCGACATGGGCGCGGTGCGCTATGTCGCGTGCGCGTCGCCGTCGTTCGCGGCCGCGCACGGGATGCCGACCGAGCTTGACGCGCTGTTCGGCGCGCCCGTCATCACGGCCACGGTGATGGGACGGCAATTGCGCGTGGCCGCGTATCTCGGGGACGAGCGGCACGAGGTGCTGCTCGAGCCCACGCTGATCTCCGAGAATTTCCTGTTCCTGCGCCAGTCGATCCTCGCGGGGCTCGGCGTCGGCATCGTGCCCGACTACGTCGTGCATGACGACCTGCGGCGCGGCGCGGTGATCACGACGCTCGACGCGTACCGGCTCAGCATCTTCGGTACGCACATGTACATGCTCTACATGCCGAACCGGCACCATACGCGCGCGACGTCGACCTTCATCGACTTCATCCTCGAGCAGGCGGGCACGAGCGGCCGCGCCGGCGCATGACGCGCCGCTCGCGCCGCGTGTCAGGGTTTATGGTCGGATGACAAGCCGTTTGCAAGGCGGCGACAATGACGCGCCGCCGATGCGCGCCGCTCAAGCCGTTTCGGTATTCGCCCACGTCCCATTTTCAGCCGAGGTTTCAATGAACGACCGGATTCAACCTCGCGCGCTCGGTGCGTGGGTTCGCATCGCCGCCGCCGCTGCGCTCGTCGCCTTCAACGCGGCTTGCAGCACGCCATCCGGTCCGGGCGCGACCGTCGCGGCGACGGCGGTGCCCGCTTCGGCGCCGGCCGACGGCGGCACGCTGCCTGCCGCGCCGGAGGTCGCTTCGGGGTGGGTCGACAAGCCGGGCTGGACGTCGCAGCGCGACATGATCGCCGCCGCGAATCCGCTTGCGACGCAAGCCGGGTATCAGATGCTGAAGGCCGGCGGGACCGCGATCGATGCGGTGATCGCGACGCAGCTGGTGCTGACGCTGGTCGAGCCGCAGTCGTCGGGAATCGGCGGCGGCGCATTCCTGATGTACGCGAACGGCAAGACCGTGCAGGCCTACGACGGCCGCGAGACCGCGCCGGCCGCCGCGACCGACCGGTTGTTCTACGGCGCCGACGGCAAGCCGCTGCCGTTCTACCAGGGCGTGGTCGGCGGGCGTTCGGTGGGCGCGCCGGGCGTGCTGCGGATGCTCGAGCTTGCGCATCGCGCGCATGGCAAGCTGCCGTGGCAGCGGCTGTTCCAGCCGGCGATCCAGCTGGCCGAACACGGTTTCACGATCAGCCCGCGCCTCGCGACGCTGCTGGCGAGCGAGCAGTACCTGATGAACGATCCGGCGGCGCGCGCGTATTTCTACAATCAGGACGGCACGCCGAAGCGGGCCGGCACGATCCTCAAGAATCCTCAGCTTGCGGCGGTATTGCGGCAGGTGGCCGCGCACGGCGCGAATGCGTTCTACACGGGGCCGATCGCACGCGACATCGTGGCCAAGGTACGCAGGCATCCGGTCAATCCGGGGTTGCTGAGCGTGCAGGATCTCGCGCGATACCGGGCGAAGGTGCGCGAGCCGCTGTGCGCCGATTATCGCAAGTGGACGGTTTGCGGGATGCCGCCGCCGTCGTCGGGGGGGCTTGCGGTTGCGCAGATGCTGGGCATTCTGGAGGCGATGCCGGACTGGCAGCAGATCGGCGCGCAGAAGCCGGTGCGCAACGACGTCGGATACGAGCCGACTCCGTTCGCGGCGCATCTGTTCAGCGAGGCCGGGCGGCTGGCCTATGCGGATCGCGCGCAGTACGTCGCCGATCCGGATTTCGTGCCGTTGCCGGGCGGCAATTGGAAGAGCCTCATCGACAAGGGTTATCTTGCGCAGCGCGCGCATCTGATCGGCGAGCGGAGCATGGGGCGGGCGCAGGCGGGAACGCCGGCGGGCGCGGCGCTGGCGCTGGCGGACGACCGCAGCCCGGAGCTGCCGTCGACGTCGCAGATTTCGGCGGTCGATCAGTATGGCGGCGCGGTGTCGATGACGACGAGCATCGAGGATCAGTTCGGGTCGCGGTTGATGGTGCGGGGATTTCTGCTGAACAACCAGCTGACCGATTTTTCGTTCGTGTCGGAGGAGAACGGCAAGCCGGTGGCGAATCGCGTGCAGGCCGGCAAGCGGCCGCGTTCGTCGATGGCGCCCGAACTCGTGTTCGAGAAGGGCACGCGGCGGCTGATGATGGCCGTGGGGTCGCCGGGCGGGTCGTCGATCATCAACTACGTGGCGAAGACGCTGATCGGGACGATGGATTGGGGGATGACGATGCAGCAGGCGATCGCGCTGCCCAATTTCGGGTCGAGGAACGGGCCGACGGAGCTTGAGAAGGGGCGGGTGTCGGACGCGCTCGTCGATGGGCTCAAGCAGCGCGGGCACGAGGTCAAGGTCATCGACATGACCTCCGGATTGCAAGGGATTCAACGGATCAACGTTGAAGGGCAGTCGGTTTGGTTTGGAGGGGCCGATCCTCGGCGGGAAGGGATTGTGATGGGGAATTAAGGGGGGTTTCCCCCTGGTCGGGGGGCTCTTTGTTCAATGGCGCCGCCTTTCTCTTCTCGCTGTTTGGCTTTGAGGACGGTGTTTGGCGGTGAGCTTGTCGGGGTATCAGTTCGCTGGTGTTGGCCCTCTTCGGGGCCATGGGGCTTATCAGGTGGTTTTCTGTCGTTGAACTTGTTTTCGTGTCGGTCTATCAGCGTCGCCCCTCCCCGGGGCAGGGGTTACTTTTCTTTGTCTTGCCAAAGAAAAGTAACCAAAAGAGGGGGTGTCAGAAATTCCGTGTTCAAGGCGGGGTTGAGAATCACACGGATGGCCGACTGAATCGGTCTTCGTAAAGT
>NZ_JAWJWL010000027.1:0-82416 GCF_034721475.1 Burkholderia alba
ATGGCGTAGCTGTTGTAAACGGCGCGGGATGCTCCAGCGGGTCAAGTACGCGTGCCCATGCTGCGATCTCGGCATCAGTGCCCCGTATCGGCGCGGGTCGCGCGCGTGCTGGTGGCGTGGCTGCGTGCGCACGCGCCGTCACTCGGCGCAACGATTGCCGCGGTCGAGGTGCCGCTCGACGTCGTCCAGCGGGTACTGGGCCACGCGTCGTTGCAGACCACGACCGTCTATGTGACGGCCGAGCAGCGTCGGATCCGGGAGGAGGTAGGGCGATATTTTAGGAAGCGCCAGCCGGTGGCGGCTGAGGTTCCGGTCTCGGCAACCTCAGCGCAAGCTGAGGTCAAGCCGGCCAGGGACCGTCAGGCCGGACCGTTGGCACGGGTGCGGTTCAGGGTGCGGATCAGGCCAGTGGGCCGCTCACGTGGGCGTCAGCACGCCATCGAATTTGTTGAGCATTGGTGTTTCGACGGGTATGCGGTGACGCCGCTGTCGGACGAAGAATACGAGCTGGCGATTCCCTATCAGATCGATGACCAGCTGGCCGACGTCGTCTCCAATCTGCCGGCGGCGATCGGCAAGGCCGCTGAGGATCATCGGTGTGTGAGCGAGTCCGAGGCGCGACGGGTCACGGGCGACGCGACTGTTGAGATTTATTGAACTCTGAGCTTCGTGGGATGCAGACGAGTACATGAACTACCTCCTGGTAGTCCAAGTTGTCGTCCGCACCCCCAAGTTGACAATACCTATCTACCGCTTACGACCAACGTGCTATTTCACGCAAATATTACGTAATCAATACAAATTACTTCCATTTATTACATTTTGTTCGGGCGAATACTAGCCTAAGCTGAACCTGGAGTGAATCGAGTGCAAGGGGGCAGTGTGGCGCGGAATCAATTGGGAATCCTATTCGTCGCATAGGAGACAACCAGGAACGCTACGGTAGTCGCTACCCACGGGCCCCGATTTGTCGATCCACTCTTCAGAAGATCTTGATGCCATTGCCGACAACCTCACCACCCCACTGCGTACCACGCTGAATTGGTGCGCTCGATTGGAGGTTCTTACTGATGTCTTGGCTAACTCCATGGACCAGGGTTCCGTGCATTAACCTCGCGAGGCGTTGCACTTCGCACTTGAAGCTAATTTCATCCGATTAATACATGCAAGGAGTATCTATGAATTCGATTCGGAAAGATAATCTTTCAAAGACTGTTGTCTCATGTCTGGTTTTCGTTGGAATTTCGATTCAAGGATCATCCTATGTATTGGCAGCCGACGGAGTTCCCATCTTTGCCCAAAATGGCGCTCCTTCGTCAGTAGAGGCTGAAACGCACTCTACGACTAACGCCAATGTAAAATATGTTTTGGTGAATCCCGGGCAATATAATATCTATTTCGGAAGAGATCCGTTGGACGTAATTTTTACGGCATCAGCACCGTTCGTGACTTTTCCGGAACAAAAAACAATTGCAATCTCGGGGCTTAGAGGGGTTAAACCTGCGTGTGAAGTGAAGGGAGGAGGTAACGAACTTCATTGCAAGCTTCTTCCGCAAGGAAGCTCTACGAGTATTTCGGTTAGTGGTGATATTCAGTTCAAGCCGATTGTTGAGATTTCCAGCACTACGCCTTCCGGATTTGTCGCCACTGGCGGCAGTGTGTTTTATTATAGAACCTCGGCGCCGACAACATCTCCGACATACACTGGATCTGTTAACTTTCAAATCAAAGTGAAATAATTTATTGGTTTTTAATTTAATTAATCAAACAATGATTTGTTGATTGTGTTTTGGGTTGATCTAAAAATTCTTATTGATGGGTATTTAAATTATAATTTGTGGTCAACCCGATTTCTCCTGGAGCAGCTCCCTGAAACACCGTCCACGGCACTGTCACGTTAGCGTAGGTTGACAGGATGAAGACGACATCGCTCTATCGTGGACATCGATTTCCAGCGGCCATCATCAGCCAGGCGGTTCGTTGGTATTTCCGTTTCCAGCTCAGCCTGCGCGACATCGAAGAACGCCTGTTCGAGCGGGGCGTCGCGGTGAGCCATGAAACGATTCGACGCTGGTGCGACAAGTTTGGGTGCCCCGATTATTCGATATGGGCCAGTTGCCGTTCTCGACGTAACGGATCGCGGTTATTCGTCTTCCTCGATCCATACCTGACGTCTTCACGACGCATTTTCCATGACGCTCACGACCGGGGCTTTTGACCCAAGCCGCTCATGGCGATTTGCCACCTGCTCCTGCAAGCCGATGGCGAGGGGCCATACCGTAGCGGCTTTGTCATTTTCGCCTCCTGAAGGATCTTCCATCAGTTGGTTATAGACTTTCCACGAAATCCTGGAACTCCAACCGTCGTAGAATCCATCTACATCAGCGAACATACATAACAAGACGGGAGCGCATGTGGAGTCGATACGAGCCTCGGATCTCAAGAACATTCTGCATTCCAAGCGTGCCAACTTTTACTACCTGGAACATTGCCGGGTGCTAGTGAACGGCGGGCGAGTCGAATATGTAACCGACGCCGGCAAGAAAAGCCTGTACTGGAATATTCCCATCGCCAACACCACCAGCATCCTGCTCGGTACCGGTACTTCCATTACGCAGGCGGCGATGCGGGAGTTGGCCAAAGCGGGCGTGCTGGTGGGGTTTTGCGGAGGGGGCGGCACGCCGTTGTTCAGCGCCAACGAGGTCGATGTCGAAGTGGCCTGGATGTCGCCGCAAAGCGAATATCGCCCAACCGAGTACCTGCAGGCGTGGGTGCGCTTCTGGTTCGACGATACGCTGCGCCTGCATGCCGCCCGACAACTGCAGACCTATCGTCTGCGGCGGTTGCAGCAGGCATGGAGCGCGCGTGCATTGCGCGAGGCGGGTTTCTCGGCGGACGTCGATCGTTTGCAGGCGTTGGTGCTGCAATTTGAGAAACAGATCGCCGATGCACCGGATGTAACGGGCCTACTGACCGATGAGGCTCGTCTGACGAAGGCGCTGTTCAAGCTTGCGGTCGACACGGTGGGCTATGGCGACTTCACGCGTGCCAAACGCGGCAACGGCACCGACGCCGCCAATCGATTCCTGGATCATGGTAACTATTTGGGGTACGGCCTTGGCGCCACGGCGACCTGGGTGCTGGGCCTGCCTCACGGACTGGCCGTGTTGCACGGCAAGACACGGCGTGGTGGCCTCGTGTTCGACGCAGCCGATTTGATCAAGGATGCGGTTATCTTGCCTCAAGCCTTTCTCTCGGCGATGCGCGGTGACGACGAGCAGCAGTTCCGCCGTCAATGCATCGAAGCACTGACGCGCGACGAATCGCTCGACTTCATCATCGATACGCTCAAGACCATCGCGATCGATACGGCGCGCCTTGCCAATGCGCCGGAGCCGCGATCATGAACGTGCTGTTCGTTTCGCAGTGCACTAAGCGAGCGCTGACGGAAACCCGGCGCATCCTAGACCAATTTGCTGAACGGCGCGGCGACCGCACTTGGCAAACGCCGATTACACAGGCGGGGCTCGACTCCGTGCGCAAGCTGTTGCGCCAGAGTGCGCGCAAGAATACCGCTATCGCTTGCCACTGGATACGCGGTCGCGATCACAGCGAGTTGATGTGGATCGTCGGCGACGCTCGGCAATTCAATGTGGAAGGTGCTGTCCCGACGAATACGACGGCAAACGACGTATTGCGCGCCGAGGATGAAAGTGCGTGGCACCATCTGCCCGTGATCACGGCATTGGCCGCGTTAGCCGCGCTGCTGCACGATCTGGGCAAGGCAACGCAGGCGTTCCAGGCGCGACTACGGGAGCCGGGCGTGCGGGAGCGGAATCATTACCGCCACGAATGGGTATCGGTGCGACTGTTCCAGGCGTTCGTCGGTGATGCGCAAGACGACGCCGAATGGTTGGGTCGCTTGGCCGCTTGCGTGGATACGCCTCTGGATCGGCGGGGGTTCGAGGCGCAATGGCTCGATCATGACGGAGGCCGGCTGCTGCGCGATGGGCTGGATGAACCGCAAGCCGGCATGCGGTTGCCGTTCGCAACGTTGCCGCCATTGGCGCAAGCCGTGGCCTGGTTGGTGCTGACACACCACCGGATGCCCTGCATGCCTGTCCCGCAAAGAGACGGTAGCGCAGACGCCGACGTCGAGCAGCCGCAATATCGGTGGCGCCGGTTCGGTGCACATATCGATGGCGTCAACAGTGCCGATCTGTTGGATTTGTTCCGGAAAATCAGTGCGGACTGGAACGAGCCGCGCGAGGAAGCGAAGGTCGCCACGGTGATCGAGCATTGGCAATTCCCACACGGCCTACCGGTGGGCGTTGACGCGTGGCGCAAGCAGGCAGCGCGATATGCACGCAAATTGATGGAGCTGATCGGTACGCGGGCGACTTCTCCTGTACTGGACGATCCGTTCACGATGCATCTCTCGCGGCTATGCCTGATGCTGGCCGATCATCACTATTCCAGCATCGAAGACGACATCCGGCGCAAACCTTACCGCAGCGACGGCTACCCGCTGTACGCCAACACGCTCGGAAAGCGGGGCATCGAGCGCTTGCAACTGAAGGGTGCGGGGCCGTTTTTCAATCAGACGCTCGACGAGCACTTGCTTGGCGTGCAGGCCCATGCATCGCTGGTAGCACGCTCGTTGCCGACACTGGCACGCAGCCTGCCCGCGCTGCAGAACCATCGTGGCCTCAAGAAGCGCGCGACAGACCCCCGCTTTCACTGGCAGGACAAAGCCGCGGATCTGGCGGCCGGCGTGCGCGTGCGTGCGGCGGAGCAAGGCGCTTTTGTTGTCAACATGGCGTCTACCGGCTGCGGCAAGACGCTCGGCAACGCCCGCATCATGAATGCGCTTGCGGATCCGCAACGTGGTATGCGTTGCGCGTTTGCGATCGGTTTGCGCACGCTGACATTGCAAACCGGACGCAGTTTTCAGCGAGACCTGGGGCTGAATGACGATCAACTCGCAATCAAGGTGGGCGGTGCGGCCAGCCGGGCGCTGTTCGAATACTGGGAAGCGCAGGCGGAAGCGACGGGTTCCGCGTCTGCCCAGGCATTGCTCGACGAGGGAGGGCAAGTGCTGTTCGAAGGCAATGATCAGCACCCGCTGCTGCAGCGCCTGACCGACGAAGCGCAGGTACGTTCGTTGATTGGCGCGCCGCTACTGGTCTGTACGGTCGATCATCTGACACCTGCCACCGAAAGCCTGCGCGGCGGACGTCAGATCGCACCCATGTTGAGGTTGATGACCGGCGATCTTGTTCTTGATGAGCCGGACGATTTCGATATGGCCGATCTGCCAGCGCTGACGCGCCTCGTGCATTGGGCGGGGCTCCTGGGCGCGCGCGTGCTGCTGTCATCGGCCACGTTGCCGCCGGCGCTGGTGCGCGGCTTGTATCTGGCTTACCTGGATGGTCGGCGCCACTACCAGCGCAGTAGGGGGGAGCGACCTGCCGAATTGCCTCGCGTGGCATGCCTTTGGGTCGATGAGTTCGCGCAATCGCATGCGGATTGTGCCGATGGCGATAGCTTCGGCAGTGCACATGAGGCTTTTGTACAAAGGCGTTGTGCGCAACTGGCCCGATCGGAGATACGGCGGCGGGCCATGCTGGTGCCGTTGCCAGAGGCCTGGGCATCGACGGCAAAAGACGCGCGCCGCGAAGCATTCGCCCGGCTTGCGTTGCAGCGTGCATGGACGCTGCATCAAGACGCGCAGAATCACGGGATTGATCCTGCCACTGGCAAGCGAGTGAGCTTCGGGTTGATTCGCATGGCCAATATCAATCCGTTGTTCGATGTTGCGTTGGCGATGTACCGGCTAGGTGCGCCGTCATCCGACGTGCGTGTTCATCTGTGCGTCTATCACGCGCAGTTTCCGCTGTTGGCACGCTCGCATCTCGAACAGCAGCTCGATAGTGTGTTCGATCGCCGGTCGGAGCGGGGGGGTGCTGATCCGGTGTTGTCGCGTCCCGCAGTGAGAGCGCTGCTCGACAGGCATCCAGAATCGCATCAGATGTTCGTGGTGCTGGCATCGCCGGTCTGTGAGGTCGGACGAGACTGGGATGCGGACTGGGCAATCGCCGAACCCTCCTCGATGCGCTCGCTGATCCAACTCGCGGGGCGAGTGCGGCGTCATCGCTCCGGATCCGTGGAACGGGCGAATATGGCCGTGTTCGATACGAACCTGCGATATTTCGAGCGACGCGATCATACCAAGCCGGTGTTCTGTCGGCCCGGGTTCGAAATGAATCGGATATCCAGGCCCACGAACCGCAACACATCAGAAAAGCAGGATTCCTCCGCGTACTTTCATTTGCGTTCCCATCGGTTGACCGACCTGCTGAACTTACCCGACGGAGCGGGCGGCTGGCCTATCGATGCCCAACCGCGTGTCCGTCAGGCAGCCGAGTTACGCCCGATGCTCAGTCTGGTCGATCTGGAGCACGGTCGAATGCGCGACACCATGCTGCCTCGCGACGAGGCCAGCGCTTTCTATACGCCTGTCGCACGTGACGCCACCCGGCACTGGTATCACCATGATTCCGATCAACGCGCACGGATCTGGTTGACCGGTCTGCTGCCGCAGTTACAGCGCTTTCGCTACGATTCGCGGCGACGGGAGGATGTCGTGTTGCTGCCCACGGAGGATGAGGACGCGTTGCGCTTGCATCGGGTCATCGACCGGCGGGAGCGTGGGAAATCTCCCTATGTCGATATCCGTGACTTGTTGGTGCGGGTGCCCGACAGCGACCTGGCCGGACCGGGGATTGGCCCATGGTGTCATGTCGATCTGCTGGAACTGCTGCGGCAATGGGGTGATGCACAGGATCAAAGTCTGGCCACCGGTGCGGAACGGGTGGCGACCGCCAGCTTGCCGGAGTCGGAAACGGGGTGGATGTTTCACCCCTTGTTGGGGTTCAACAAGGGGTGAGAGGTGGGCTGCCTATGCGGCAGGACTGGGAATCAGCTAAGAAACGCTAATTTTTCTGAGCTACCTATTCGGTAACTGATGAGATTGATGGAGGCATAGCATGCTTCATAAATTTCTTTAGATAATAAAAGTTAATTGGTATAGGGTGAAAACACGACAGCAGGTATCAGCTGCTGTCGTGGGGGTATCAGCGCAGTACTTTCGGAATCTACAACTGCCACTTTCGTGGAGGAGGGTATTTCGGCGGTTAGCCGCCGCTCGCTCAAAGAAGCTTGAGGCTGGGAAGCCAGCCGTTGCTGTCTCCTCAGTGGGGATGCGCTGACTGGGGGGATTTTCCATCATCTCGTTCAGAAGGAAACCGGATGTCCGACTTACCGATAACAGGAGGCAACCCAAGCTTCCGTGCGGCCATCGATACATTCCTGCATGGCCGTCTACAGACCAAACTCGAAAAGCTCCTGCCCGATGATCCGAAGCGGCAGGATCTGATCGATGAACATCAGCGGGGGCCGTGGCTGGAGGATGCGGCCAGGCGGGTCAAGCAAATCCAGGCCGTCACGCATTCGCTCAAACCCATTCACCCCGACGCACGCGGGACGAATCTCTACATCGCACCCGTCGATTTACCGGCGCTCGATGAACTGGGTAGTCATGCGCTCGGCGACCACTTCATTGCCGACGTAGTCGGCAATGCGGCCGCGCTCGACGTATACAAGCTGCTGAAACTCGAAGTCGATGGGCGCAGCCTGCTGCAGGCGCTCCATGCCAGCGATCCCGCTGCATTGCAGGCGCTCGCGGACGACCCCGCCGAAGCGCGAGCTTTGCGCGATGCACTTGTCAGCTTGACTGCCGAGCGGGAGGGGCGCGCCGGCTCGCATGTGCGCGCCAAACAGGTGTATTGGCTGGTGGGCGACGACGCGGGCGACGATGCGTTGTACCACCTGCTCGCGCCGCTGCATGCCACTTCGTTGGCGCAGGTTGTCTACGAGGAAGTGCAGGATGTCCGCTTTGGCGAGGCTAACAAGCAGGCTCGTCAGGCGCGCCGGGAAGGTTTGCCATACGACGGTGTCTATCGCGAGTTTCGCGATCTTGCTGTGCAGAAGATGGGCGGCACGCAACCCCACAACATCTCGCAGCTCAACAGCGAGCGGCGCGGCCACAACTACCTGCTGGCTTCGCTGCCACCTATTTGGGAGGCTCGACGAAACACGCTTCCGGTCAACGCGAATTCCGTCTTCGAACGCGCCTTTGGCGCACGTCCTTCAGTGCGCGCGACCGTCCGCGAACTGAAGACGTTTTTGTCGAGCGATCCGACCGCCAATATGCATACCCGGGACCGGGTTCGCGAGTTGAGGGACCGGCTCGTCGACGAACTCGTGGTCTACGCAGGCGAACTGCTGCAGTGTCCTGCTGGCTGGACCCGCGATCGCTCTTTCGAGGATCTGGCAGACGAAGAGGCGCTCTGGCTGGATCCATTGCGGGCGGAATTGCCGGAAGAGGGGGAGTTTGCCCGTCGGTGGTTGACCATGGATTGGCCTGTCCGGATCGGCGAGCGTTTCGGCAAGTGGCTCAATGCCCGGTTGAAGGACAAGTTTCCCGACGTCGGCTATGCCGAGTCTCGTGAGTGGCGCCGGACCTTGCTGGGTGAAGAGGGTGCCTGGGTGCGGCAACTGCGTGAAACGCGCAAGCGGCTCGATGCGCCGGGGTACCTCCCATTTCGCAAGACGCATCAGGAAATGATGGCGCAGCGGGAGGAAAGATGAGCCACATCATCTCAACTCCCGCCGCCAAAGCCTTGCTTGTACTTCCACACCTTCGCGTGCAGAACGCCAATGCGATCTCCAGCCCCCTTACGCATGGCTTCCCCTCCATCACGGCATTCACCGGGTTGATGTGGGCATTACAGCGTCAGTTCGTTACCGCCGGCATACCGTTGAAACTGCAGCAAGTGGGCGTGATCTGCCATCACCACGAAGAGCAGGTGATGGACGGCTATGTGAAAACGTTCCGATTGACGCGTAACCCGGTGAACAAGGATGGCGGCACCGCCGCGATCGTGGAGGAAGGCCGCATTCATCTGGATGTTACCGTGGTGTTCGAGGTGGTCCAACCTCCGGAGCAGAGCGGAGGTTCTGCGCTGTCGCGAGGCCAAGAAAAGCAACTCACCGAATGGGCCGAGCAGATCGGCGATATCGTGACGCGCATGCGGATTGCCGGCGGAACAGTACTACCCGTCCGACCTATGCCGGGACGACGCACCAGCCCGTGGATGGCCGTGCTGCCGGAGGATCACGAGGAGCAGGCACGGGTATTCGCCCGTTGGCGACGCCAGTGGCTGCCCGGCTATGTCCTGGTTGGGCGCGACGATTTGCTGGCGGAGCGCCATCGAACCCTTCGAGGCGAACGTCCCGACGCGACGTTGCTCGATGCGTGGCTACATGCGGCGCGCTTCAATCATCAACCGATGAAAGAAGAGGCAACCGGCGACGAGGCACAGCCTGTCCGCGGTAAAAAACTGCGTTGGGCAGATCCTGACAGGCCAAAGGGTGCGGGCTGGACAGTGCCGATACCGGTCGGTTATGCCGCGTTGACAAAGCCGCAGGCGGGTGGCTCCGTCGCCAATGCGCGCGATGAATCCACTCCTTTTGTTTTTGTGGAATCGGTTTATTCGTTGGGTCAATGGATCAGTCCACATCGACTGAGTTACGTACACGAACTGTTGTGGCGTCCTGAAACCGATGCGGCGAGCGGCTTGTACCGATGCCATAGTGGCTACGTGCATGACGATTTACCCGCTGCATGGGCCGATAACGACATGCCCGATTTCGATTGAACGTGCTTGACCCGTGGATGGGCGATCCGTGCGGGATCGCGCTGTCTGCCTTCATTTCATTTTTTGCAGGATGTCCACCATGTCTGAAAAACTGACCACTGCTTCCGTCCTCGCCTTTGAACGTAAATTGGATCCGTCCGATGCGATTTTCCGTGCCGGTCGCTGGGATGAGCGTGACGATCCGCTGGCCTGGGGGCCGATCGGCATCGGTGTGAAATCGGTGCGCGGTACGATCTCGAACCGTTTGAAGACCAAGGATCAGGATCCGGCCAAGCTGGATGCGGCCATCGAAAACCCCAACCTTCAGACCGTCGATGTTGCGACGCTGCCGGCCGATGCCGACACGCTAAAGGTGGAGTTCACGCTGCGCGTGCTGGCAGGTGCAGGCACGCCTTCCGCTTGCAATAGTGCCGCGTATCGAGCCAGATTGCAGAGCGTGGTGAACGACTATGTCGCGCAGCAAGGCTTCACGGAATTGGCGAACCGCTATGCGGCCAACCTGGCCAACGGGCGCTTCTTGTGGCGCAATCGCATCGGTGCGGAAAGCGTGTGGGTGGAGGTCGCGCAACAGCGGAACGGCCAGTCGGCCCGAACCTGGTCCTTTGATGCGCTGTCGCTGAATTTGCGTGCTCTGGATGAGCTTGATCCAGAAGTGACGGCGCTGGGCGGCTTGATTGCTTCCGGCCTGGCGGGGCATGAGCATGTCTTGCTGCGGGTGACGGCCTATGTACGCCTTGGACGAGGGCAGGAAGTGTTCCCGTCGCAGGAACTGATCCTGGACAAAGGGAGCAATGGCAAGAGCAAGACGCTTTATCGCGTGCAGGACGTGGCTGCGATCCATTCGCAAAAGATCGGCAACGCGGTGCGGACCATCGATACCTGGTACGAAGGAGCAGGGGATCTGGGTCCGATCGCCGTGGAGCCTTACGGTTCGGTCACGACACAAGGCAAGGCCTACCGTCAGCCCAAGCAGAAGCAGGATTTTTATACTTTGCTGGACGACTGGCTGCTCAAGGACAAGACGCCGCCGGCGGAGCAGCAGCATTTTGTGATGGCCGTGCTGATTCGCGGCGGGGTGTTCGGCGACGCGAGCTGACAGTCATGACAACCCATTACATCGACATCACCTTGCTGCCCGATCCGGAGTTCAGCCACACGCATTTGCTGGGCGCGTTAGTGGCAAAACTGCATCGGGTGCTGGTGCAGCTTCGGGCCGACGATATCGGTATCAGCTTTCCCGGGTACAGCCTGCGGCCACGATCGTTGGGCCGGGTGTTGAGGCTACACGGAGGCGCAACGATCTTGCAGAGCCTGATGACGGAGCCGTGGTTGCAAGGCATGCGGGATCACGTCCAGGTGACCGGGGCCATGCCTGTTCCACCGGGAGCGATGCATCGTGTTGTGCAGCGGCGGCAGTTCAAAACGAATGTTGAGCGCTTGCGCCGTCGCCGTATGCGACGCAAGGGCGAGACTGCCGATCAGGCGGTTGCTGCGATTCCCGACGATGTGGAGCGGACCCCCGATTTACCGTATATCCATTTGCGGAGCGCCAGTACGGGGCAGCCGTTTTGTCTGTTCGTCGACCAAGCGGAGGAACTGGCGGAAGCGGTGCCAGGGGCATTCAATAGCTATGGCCTGAGCCAGGGGGGAACCGTGCCGTGGTTTTAACCCTTTTCCTGGATGGATTCCCATTGCTATAGGAATCAATGGGTTAGCGGTGGGGGTGGGAATTGGGGTGGTTCGAGGTTTATGGTAAATATTGTTTATAAATCAATGTATTAGGTGTTTTTGGGGTTAGTTCGCTGCCGCGTAGGCAGCTTAGAAAAAAGAGAGCGAGCAGTACTCGCAGGTTCTCGACGTTCGCTGCCGCGTAGGCAGCTTAGAAAGATCAGTTCCGGCTTGTCGGCCGCTTCGCCGAGTTCGCTGCCGCGTAGGCAGCTTAGAAAAGCGTTCGCGCACGGCCAAGGCCGGTCAGTTCGTTCGCTGCCGCGTAGGCAGCTTAGAAAGAACTGAGAAAGGTACGGTTTCAGGCTCTCTCGTTCGCTGCCGCGTAGGCAGCTTAGAAAACCCGCTGAGACCGCCAGCACAATGCTGACTGGTTCGCTGCCGCGTAGGCAGCTTAGAAAAGAGTTGATCGAGCGTACCGGGCTCTCCATATGTTCGCTGCCGCGTAGGCAGCTTAGAAATGCTGGGCGATGAGATCGGTGACGGCACCGACGTTCGCTGCCGCGTAGGCAGCTTAGAAAACGTTCGTGTTCGGCAGGATGTCGACCGAGATGTTCGCTGCCGCGTAGGCAGCTTAGAAATCGGCCGCGTGGTATGTGATAGCGGCCGACGCGTTCGCTGCCGCGTAGGCAGCTTAGAAAAGCGCGGCAGGCGGCAACGATAGCGCATGGGAGTTCGCTGCCGCGTAGGCAGCTTAGAAACCTTCCGGAGTCGAAGTCATGACCAAAGTCTAGTTCGCTGCCGCGTAGGCAGCTTAGAAAGCGTCGTGATTCCCATGCGCTATCGTTGCCGCGTTCGCTGCCGCGTAGGCAGCTTAGAAAATTTTCGCTAAATGTCTTGTCGCCGTCGCGTTGTTCGCTGCCGCGTAGGCAGCTTAGAAAAAGGTCCGACGCCGCGAGCCCGGCCACGCCGAGTTCGCTGCCGCGTAGGCAGCTTAGAAATCCCAGGAAGCGTCGTTTCAAAGCCCCGATGAGTTCGCTGCCGCGTAGGCAGCTTAGAAAACGCACCACAACACTAGGCGCTCGAGCTCCTTGTTCGCTGCCGCGTAGGCAGCTTAGAAAATCAACGTCGTCCGCGTGCGCGACAAAGTCGAGTTCGCTGCCGCGTAGGCAGCTTAGAAAAGCGGCACATTCGGCGCGGAACGTGACGCTGTGTTCGCTGCCGCGTAGGCAGCTTAGAAAATGATCGACGAGTTCAGGACGCAGACGATGGCGTTCGCTGCCGCGTAGGCAGCTTAGAAAAGAAAATAAGGAGGGCGAGTACCCCGAGTACGGTTCGCTGCCGCGTAGGCAGCTTAGAAAGTATCGCGAGCTGAGAACCGCCGCGACGCTAAGTTCGCTGCCGCGTAGGCAGCTTAGAAATCACCATCACGAATCGCGATCTGATCCAGGAAGTTCGCTGCCGCGTAGGCAGCTTAGAAATACGCCCGTGCTGTCTGCGGGCGCTTTTTCTTGTTCGCTGCCGCGTAGGCAGCTTAGAAAAATTCCAGTCGGCCGGCGGCTTCGCCCGTTCGTGTTCGCTGCCGCGTAGGCAGCTTAGAAAGGCGATCCCATCGGTGTGCTTGCCGACGTGCTCGTTCGCTGCCGCGTAGGCAGCTTAGAAAGGTGCGTCGGCCTGCGCGGGCTGCGGGGCGACGTTCGCTGCCGCGTAGGCAGCTTAGAAAGACTCGAACACGCTCACGCCGATTGCTTGCGGGTTCGCTGCCGCGTAGGCAGCTTAGAAAATGCCGAGACGCTGGAGCTTCGCATAGTGCGCGTTCGCTGCCGCGTAGGCAGCTTAGAAAAGGACACTATTCGCAAAGCGATTGCAGACGCGGTTCGCTGCCGCGTAGGCAGCTTAGAAACACCGGCCGCTGGCCGAAACGGAGTCGTCATGGTTCGCTGCCGCGTAGGCAGCTTAGAAAGATCGAATGGATCTGCGACGACTCGACTTCCTGTTCGCTGCCGCGTAGGCAGCTTAGAAATTTCGCAGACTGGAGCAGCCCCCTGAAACACCGGACATAGCCTCTCACTTAAACTAGCGGGTAGGCATAAGACTGTGTTTTTGACTAACACCAGGCAGGAAGTGATGGAAGTGTTGACGGGCCCGGAGCGTCGGCGGCGCTGGACGGCGGAGCAGAAGCTGGCAATGGTGCGCGAGAGCTTCGAACCGGGGAAGTCGGTTTCGATGGTCGCGCGCCAGCACGGCGTGAACCCGAACCAGCTGTTCCACTGGCGCAAGCTATACCAGGACGGGAGCCTGTCAGCAGTCAAGGCTGGCGAGGAAGTGGTTCCAGCATCGGAGCTGGCCGATGCACTCAAGCAGATTCGCGAGTTGCAACGGATGCTCGGCAAGAAGACCATGGAGAACGAGATTCTCCGCGAAGCAGTCGAGTATGGCCGAGCAAAAAAATGGATAGCGCACTCGCCCTCGCTGCCGGAGGACGACCAGTGAAACTGGTTTGTGAAGTTCTCGGCGTGTCGCGCTCGAACGTATCGGCACGACTGTCGCGTTCGGCGACGTGGCGCGATGGCCGTCAATCGAGGCAGGCGGACGATGCGAGCGTGGTCGAGGAAATCCGCCGCGTTGTCGGCGATTTGCCCAGCTATGGCTATCGCCGGGTTTGGGGCGCGTTGCGCAACGAGCGCGTTGCGGTTGGGCTGGTGCCGTTCGATGCCAAGCGCATCTATCGCGTCATGCGCACGCATGGGCTGCTGATGCAACGTCGTCCAACTCCGCCTCGGCCGCAACGTCGGCACGATGGCAAAGTGGCCGTGGCGCGCAGTAACCAGCGTTGGTGTTCGGATGGCTTCGAGTTCCGCTGTGACAACGGCGAACCGCTGCGAGTGACGTTCGCGCTGGACTGCTGCGACCGCGAAGCGATGAGCTGGGCGGCTACGACGGCAGGCCACAGCGGCGACATCGTGCGCGACGTGATGCTGGCTGCAGTGGAAAATCGGTTTGGCAACAAGCTGCATACACCGTCTGAAATCGAGTGGCTGAGCGACAACGGTTCGGGCTATACGGCCGACGATACGCGCCGGTTCGCAGCGGCCATCGGCCTGAAGCCATTGACCACGCCGGTGTGTAGCCCCCAAAGTAACGGGATGGCCGAGAGCTTCGTGAAGACGATGAAGCGCGACTACGTCGCCTTCATGCCGAAGCCGAATGCAGCGACTGCTGCACGCAACTTGGCCATCGCGTTCGAGCATTACAACGAGAAGCATCCCCATAGCGCACTGAAGTACCGCTCGCCTCGCGAGTTCCGGCGCTCAATGGATTCAGCAACCTTAGTGTGACGCTGTGTCCGGGATTACAGGGGCAACTCCACAGACGATGATGATCTTCCGTCTGGCAGTTCGCTGCCGCGTAGGCAGCTTAGAAAAGAACTGTCTGGAGCGTCCGAATGCGCGTACCGTTCGCTGCCGCGTAGGCAGCTTAGAAAATATACTTCGCCCATGCAGGACCGGTCTTCGTGTTCGCTGCCGCGTAGGCAGCTTAGAAAACGGAAAACGAGGGGGCGTTCAGATATCAGAAGTTCGCTGCCGCGTAGGCAGCTTAGAAAAAGTCGCCGGCCGCGTGGCGTTTGCGGTCCAGGTTCGCTGCCGCGTAGGCAGCTTAGAAACGCAAGCGCGCCGGGATCGGACAGCTTCGCAAGTTCGCTGCCGCGTAGGCAGCTTAGAAATTGTCCGTCACATACTGGTTGCTTCGCTACGTTGCCTGCGATCAAAACGGCAGCGTGACGACCAGCGACTTCATTTTAATTCGGCGATTTGCTGACCGAACGACCGGGGTTACCTTTGTCTGCAGAGCACAAGTCCTTACCTTGTTCATACCTGTTCAACACGCTCCCCAGTTTGCGGAAGAGTTTGTGAACGAAGAGCACCGGCCTGGAGATCGGCGGCCGCAGAACCGCATGCTTGCGCACGTACTCGGGGATATGCCACTCGGTGCGGCTGCCGGCATGGAACAATGCGGCGTCGCCCGCGCGCAGCGTACGAGGCTCATGGCCGTCCGACGAGACGATCACCTCCCCCTCGATCACGTGAATGGTTTCGTCGCATTCGAAGTACCAGTTGAAGCGTCCCGCGGTGCAATCCCAGACCCACATCGACGTCGTCGAGTCGGAACTGCACGACCACTGGCCGCAGCGGGCCATGGGACTCCCGTCGAGAATCCACTCTGGATTGATTGGAGAAGGTTGCAGGACAACATCGTTCAGCCGTACGGACTTGAAAGCGGGAGAGGTCATGGCGCGGCCTTTACTGCGGTGTAATCCGGAAGTGTGGGAAAAGTCGCCGCATTCGGAGGTGGCGTGAGCGCCGCCGGATGGGACCTCGAATGAGTCGAGCGTAGACATTTTGTAAGAATCGGGGGCGCGGCCGCAAGCAGATGTTATTTATTTGTAATAAATTAACAAGCTGTGGTGCGGATGCGTCAGCGGTTGTAGAGGTTTGTTGGTACCGACACGGTTTTGACCGATCCGTCTTTCGCAGCCTGTGTGACCGGCTGAACACTACGGCTTTACCCGCCATCGCCAACGTGACAATGCCCACCAATCATCGCGCTGTGTAATCCCGCCCACTGAACGAAACATTTTCGTTTCATTACACTATGCCGACAGTCGACCCAGCTGCGCTTTTTACAGCGCGGATCATTGCCGCACGCATGAGCCGCATGGATTCAGAGATCCGATAGCCGAAGGCTGACCAAGCCATCGCGCTGATACGCGCACGGCGTACGACAAGCGCCGTCCAGGACGGTCGATCGGAATGCTTCATTCCGCTCTGTTGATTTAAAACAAAACACGCGGCAGCGCGCAATCCAACTCTTTCCGGGTGTGTTCGCGCCAGACAAGGTATTCGCGAATCGCGTCCAGCGATGCGTCGCCCGTTGCCGCCAGACCATCCGACAAGACGCTTCCATGAAAATCGCCGCGCATCGCCTGCCACTTCTGCTGATTCCGGTCGCCGCACTCGTGCTCCATGCATGCGGCGGCGATTCGAAGGACACCGTCGCGGGCGAGGACTTCACGTCCGCGCTCGCCAATCAGCGCAGCCGGCTCATGGCGATGGCCGCGCCGTCCCAGTCGCAATGGTCGGGCGTGACGACGCTGTCGCTGGTACCTTCGTTCGCCGCCACGATGCCGAACGGCAAGGTCCTGCTGTTCTCCGCCGATGCGAAGTTCAGCTTCACGGTCGGCCCCGGCGGCATGACCTATTCGACGCTCTACGACCCGGCCACCAACACGTCGTCGGATACGCTCGTCAGCAACACCGGCCACGACATGTTCTGTTCCGGCACGAGCAATCTCGCGGACGGCCGATTGCTGATCGCGGGCGGCGGCGACATTGCGAAGACGAGCATTTACGATCCCGCGCACAACGTCTGGTCTGCATCGGGGCTGATGACCATCCCGCGCGCCTACAACTCGAATACGGTCCTGGCCGACGGGACCGTGCTTACGCTGGGCGGCTCGTGGCTCGGCGGCACGGCGCCGAAGAACGCCGAGCTATGGTCGCCGTCGACGGGCGCCTGGAAGCCGCTGACGGGCGTGCCGATCCAGCCGTTTCTGGAGCCCGGGCAGAGCACCCCCGAGCCCTACGTGGCCGACAGCCACCTGTGGCTGATTCCCACCGGCAACGGCAAGACCTTCCACGCCGGCCCGGGCAAGGCGATGCACTGGATCGACACGCGCGGCAACGGCAGCGTCACGAATGCCGGCGCGCGCGGCGACGACGCCTTCGCCTTCCACGGCAACGCCGTCATGTACGACACCGGGAAAGTGTTGAAAGTCGGCGGTTCGCCCCAGAACATGAATGCGCCGTCGAGCGCGTCGGCGTACGTCATCAACCTGAACGCCGGCGTCAACGTGCGCAAGATCAACCCGATGAACTACGCGCGGTCGTACCAGAACTCGGTCGTGCTGCCGAACGGGCAGGTGATGATACTCGGTGGCATGACCGTCGGCGGCCAGTTCACCGACAACAACTCGGTCATGCGGCCGGAGGTGTTCGATCCTGTCACCGAGACCTTCACGGCCCTGCCGCCGATGGCGATCCCGCGCAACTATCACAGCGTCGCCGTCCTACTGACCGACGCGCGCGTGCTCGTCGCCGGCGGCGGCCTGTGCGGGGCCGGGTGCGCGGCGAACCATCCGGACCTGCAGATTCTCACGCCGAACTATCTGCTCAACCCGGACGGCACGCCCGCGCCGCGTCCCGCGATCACGAGCGCGCCAAGCTACGTCAGCTATGGCAGCACGGTCACCGTGTCGACGGACTCGGCCGTCACCGGCTTCTCGCTGGTCCGCCTCTCGTCCACCACGCACACGGTGAACAACGATCAGCGGCGGCTGTCACTGACGTTCAGCAGCAACGGGACGAACAGCTATCAGGTCGACGTGCCGAGCAATCCCGGCTGGGCCGTGCCGGGCATGTACATGCTGTTCGCGATGAACGCGAACGGTACGCCGTCGGTCGCGAAGATGATCACGGTGGGCGGCAACGGCGCGCCGACGCTCGTCGCGCCCGACTCGCAGACGAGCCTCGTCGGCGCGCCGGTCTCGTTCGCCGTGCAGGCCGGCGCGAACGGCGGCGCGGCCGTCTCCTATTCAGCGACCAGTCTGCCGCCCGGGCTCACCATCGATGCCGCGACGGGCGTCGTCACGGGCACGCTCACGGCGCAAGGCACGTTCTTTCCGACGATCATCGTGTCGAACGGCGCGAGCCGGATCAGCTCGACCCTGCAATGGGACGTCAATGCCGCGTCGTCCGCGCCATCCGTGGGCCCGGTCTACGGCACGCCGAGCGGCGGCGCTTCGTTCACCGACGGCGGCGGCGGCCCGCTGATGGGCGTCAACTTGCGCGCGGGCTGGTGGCTCGACAGCATCCAGGGCGTGCGCGCGTCCGGCGCGCTGGCGCTGCACGGCGGCGGCGCGGGCGGCACAGCGAGCAGCTTCACGGTGCCGCCCGGGCAGTATCTGGTCCGCATGTCCGGGATCGCCGGCGATTCGACGATCACCCAGATCAGCTTCGTCACCAACACCGGACAGACGTTCGGGCCGTACGGGCAGAACCAGGGACAAACGCGCACCACCCCGTTCAATTACACGGTGCCGGCCGGCATGCATATCGTGGGCCTCACCGGCAGCGCCGGCCAGTATCTGAATGCGATCGGCGTCCTGTACGCGCCCGTGATGTCCACGCCGGTGGTGCCGGTGATCGCGACGCCGATTCCGCCCACCGCCTATGCGGGTGTCGAGACCTCGATCACGCTGTCGGCCAGCGAGCCGGGCAACCGCACGCTGACCTATTCGGCGACGGGCTTGCCGCCCGGCCTGCTCCTCAATGCGTCGACCGGCGTGATCGCCGGCTTCCCGACGACGCCCGGCACGTACGTCGTCAACGCGACGGTCAGCGACGGCAGCGGCGGCACGGCCAGCACCCGCTTCAACTGGGTCATCCAGCCACCGATCCCGGTGATCCAGCCGGTGAGCGCGCTGCCCGTTCTGAGCGGCAGCGCGGCGAACTACACGGTCGACGCCGGAAAGGGCGACTTCACCTACACGTGGAATTTCGGCGACGGCAGCTCGACGACCCAGCCGAGCACCGCCAACGCCGCCAGCTACACGTACGCGGCGCCGGGCGTCTACACCGTGACGGTGAGCGCGACCAACGCGAACGGCACGGTCGTGACACGCAACTTTGTGCAGGCCGTGACGAGCGGCCCCACCACCGGCGCGAGCGCGGCGCGCTCGTCCAACCTCGCGGTGGAGAAGCGCAAGGGCGCGAGCGATCGTCTCTGGGTCGTCAATCCTGACAACGGCACCGTGTCGGTGATCGATACGGCCAGCAATACGCTGGTCCGCGAAATTCCGGTCGGGTCGCAGCCGCGCACGGTCGCGCTTCGCGGCACAACCGCGATCGTGACGAACAAGGAGGGCGCGAGCCTGAGCGTCGTCAGCACCGATACGCTGGCGATCGTGAATACCGTCGCGCTGCCGCGCGGGTCGCAGCCCTACGGCGTGATCGTCGGGCCGGACGGCAGTACCTACGTCGGTCTCGAAGCCCTCGGTCAGGTGCTCAAGTTCAACGGCAGCCTCGCGCAAAGCGCGAGCGTCGCGGTGCCCGGCGTGCGCGAACTCGCGATGAGCGCGGACGGTTCGCGCCTTTTCGCGAGCCGCTTTATCACCGCGCCGCAGCCCGGCGAAAGCGCAAAGACGGTCATGACGAGCGTCAATGGCCAGGCCACCGGTGGCGCGGTGACGGAACTCGATCCCGCGTCGCTCGCGAAGGTGCGCCAGTTCGTGCTGCAGTTCAGCGGCCTGCCCGATACGCTCGTGTCGGGGCGCGGCGTGCCGAACTACCTGGGTGCGCCGGCCCTCTCGCCGGACGGTGCGCATGCCTGGGTGCCGTCGAAGCAGGACAACATCCAGCGCGGCTCGTACCGCGACGGCAAGCCGCTCGACTTCGAAACGTCGGTGCGGGCGATCACCTCGCATCTGGATCTGCGCGCGAACACCGAGGACCTGCCCGGCCGGGTCTTCCACCTGAACAGCGGCTTCACCACCGCCGCCGTCTATCACCCGAACGGCGTCTATCTGTTCGTCGCGCTCGAAACCTCGCGCGAGATCGCCGTGCTCGACGCGGCGGGACGGCGCGAACTGCTGCGCGTCGCGGCAGGCCGCGCGCCGAACGGGCTGGGCCTGTCGTCGGACGGCACGAAGCTGTACGTGAACAACTTCATGGATCGCACCGTATCCGTCTACGACCTCAACCCGCTTCTGCAGCTCGGCAACCTACGCTTGCCCAAGCTCGCGACGGTCGCCACGATCGGCGTCGAGAAGCTACCCGCCAACGTGCTACTCGGCAAGCAGTTCTTCTACGACGCGCAGGATCCGCGCCTCGCGCGCGACAGCTGGATGAGCTGTGCGAGCTGTCACAACGAGGGCGGCGAGGACGGCCGGGTCTGGGACTTCACGAGCCTCGGCGAAGGGCTGCGCAATACGATCAGCCTGCTCGGTCGCGCGGGCGGTCACGGCAACAAGCACTGGAGTGCGAACTTCGATGAGATCCAGGACTTCGAAGGCCAGATCCGCGGGTTCGCGCAAGGTACCGGGCTGATGAGCAACGCGCAGTTCAACACCGGCACGCGCAGCCAACCGCTCGGCGATCCGAAGGCCGGCGTGAGCGCGGATCTCGACGCGCTCGCCGCGTACGTGTCGTCGCTCAACGTGTTCAGCCCGAGTCCGTACCGGAATCAGGACGGTACGCTAACGAGCACCGCCGTCGCCGGCAAGACGATCTTCGCGACGAACTGCGCCAGCTGCCACGGCGGCGTCAATTTCACCGACAGCTTCACGTTCGCCGGCGCGTCGACCACGAGTCTGCGCGACATCGGCACGCTGTATCCCGGCAGCGGGAAGCGCCTGGGCGGCGCATTGCCCGGCTTCGACACGCCGACCTTGCGCGATGTGTGGGCCACCGCGCCCTACCTGCACGACGGCTCCGCGCCGACGGTCGACGCCGCGATAGCCGCCCACACGAATATGAGCCTGAGCGCCGCCGATCTAGCGTCCGTCACCGCCTACGTGCTGCAGATCGGCGGCGACGAAGCCTATGCGCCGGGCACGTTCTCGACCGGCACGGCCTTCGGCACGCCAACGACCGGCACCGCCTTCTCCGATCCAGTGCAGGCCGCCAATCCGCTCGTCGGCGTCAACCTGCGCGGCGGCTACTGGCTGGACAGCATCCAGGGCGTGACCAGCGCGGGCGCGTTGCCGGCGCACGGCGGAAACGGCGGCGACGCCGTCAGTTTCAGGCTGCCGGCCGGACAGTACCTCGTGCGCATCTACGGCGCGGCGACGCCCGGCAAGACCATCGGGCAGATCACGTTCGTGTCGAACACGGGGCAAACCTATGGTCCGTACGGCCGCAACCTCGGCCAGACGACGAGCATTCCGTTCGACTACACGGTGCCGGCGGGCCGGAAGATCTACGGATTCGCCGGCGCGAGTCAGGTGTATCTGAACGCAATCAGCGTGATCTATGGTCCGTGATGCGCAACAAGACGATGCATGCCCCCGTCCCGATGCGCGCACGCGGCGTCGCGCTGGCGATCCTGCTGGCGGCCGGCCTCGGCGCGATCGGCTATGCCTGGCATCGCGCGCCGATCGCGCTCGACGCGCAGGCCGAACGCGGACGCGCGCTGTTCGAGGGCGCGTCGCCGGCGGTGGCGCGGCTCGCGGGCCACGACGAGGACTTGCCGCCGATCGCGACGCGCTGCGCGAACTGCCATGCCGACGTCGACCGCGCCGGACAGGCGAGCTTCGCGCCGGCATTGACGGCACCGCGTCTGCTCGACAGCCGCGTACGACGCGGCGGCCCGGCAAGCGCGTACGACCGGGCGGCGTTCTGCCGCGTTCTGCGCGACGGCATCGGTCCCGACGACGTGATGATCGACGAGACGATGCCGCGTTATGCGCTCACGCAGGATCAATGCGCGGACGTGTGGCGCTATCTGACCCATGCCTCATGACGAACGGCCGAGTCCTCACGGGCCGGCCGGAAACACCCGCCCTCCTTTCCCGAACGATCCCATGACCCACTCCCCGACACGCAGGGCTGCGCTGCGCATGGCGTGCTGGATGACGCTCGCGAGCGTCGGGCGGCCGGCCGACGCGCACAATCAGGCCGGCACGGTGAATCCGCCGCGCGGCGTGCCCGACATGAAGGTGCTCACGCAGACCGCCGGACGGACGACGATGCGCACGCTGCTGACCGGCAAGGCGACCGCGCTGCAATTGATGTTCACCGGCTGCAGCGCGACCTGTCCGATCCAGGGCGCGTTGTTCGCGAGGGTGCAGGACACGCTGTCCGCGTTTGGACGGTTGCCGCTGCAACTGGTTTCCGCGAGCATCGACCCGTTCGGCGATACGCCCAAGGCAATGCAGAACTGGCTCGCGAAATTCGACGCGAAATCGGCCTGGACAGGCGCGATCCCCGAGGCCGAGCGGCTCGATGCATGGCTCGATTATCTGAACGGTCGCGCGACGGGGATCGACCGGCACACTGGGCAGGTGTTCTTCTTCGATGAGCGCGCGCAGCTGGTGCTGCGCACCGCCGACTTCCCGAAGCCGGAGGAGGTCGCGCGCCTGCTCGTGCAGCTCGCGTCCCGCGTCAAGGTTTAATGGGTGCGTGAGGCATTGTCACGTTGGGGCTGGCGGGATAAAGCCGCAGTGTTCAGCCGGTCGCTCAGGCTGCGAAAGACGGATTTTGGGTCATGCCGGTGAGAAGTCGCCAGGTTTCGAACTGCGTCGCGAGCTGCTTGCGATAGAGCGGCGCGCGTAGCACATGACGTTTGAGCGCGAAGTGTTGCCGAATGGGGCCGACGCACGACAAGAATACCTGCGTGCGCTGCGGATCTCGAAACCCGTGCATGCGACGCTCGCGTTCGCGGGTAGGCTGATGACTGTTCTCGGCGCGGTTGTTCACGCGCGCCGCAGCTTTGACAAGTACATGCTTCACATTCGCGAGCTCCGGAATGTCGGCCTTGGCCGCCGGATAGCTGCGTAGCTGATCGGTGACGATCATGCGCGGTGCCGGGCAGGTGTGCAGCACTCGCTGGAAGAAACGTTTGGCGGCGATTTTGTCGCGCCGCTTCTGCAGCAGCACATCGAGTTCGGCACCGTGTTCGTCGATGGCGCGCCAAAGCAGATAGGGCTCGCCGCGCAGCGACATCCCCATCTCGTCGAGATACCAGGTGCCGCCCGGCTTGCGTCGGGCGGCCTTGACGAGATGGGCGAACCCCGCACCGAACTTGTCGCACCAGCGGCGTGATCGTCTCATGGCTGACGATCACGCCGCGCGCGAACAGCAACGCCTAGATATCACGCAGGCTCAGCTGGAAGCGGAAATACCCACGCACGGCCTGACTGATGATGGCTGCTGGAAACCGATGTCCACGATAGGGCGATTGCTTTTTCATTTCGACATCCTACGCTACCGAGCACCTTCTCAACGCGACAATGGCATTGCGGTTTGTGTTTTGGAAATGATCAAAGCAGACAACATATAGTCCGTTTAAATCACCGCATCGACCTTCGCGATTGGTGTAACCTTACCGCCAACGAAGGGACGCCCCAAAGACGGAGTAGCGCGATCAGGTATGGAATGTCGTGGACCTTACTTTCGGTGATCAATAAAACCAGATGGAGATGCAGCCATGAAGCCCATCATTTTTAAACACATATTACTCGCATCTTTTCTCACTACCTCTACGTTGGCTATTGCGCAATCGGAAAATTATGTTGCCCATATAACATCATTAAATTCCAGCAAAACCGGATACAACCCATCAGGAACGGCCACATTTAAAATAAAAGGAAATAATTTAGTTATCCACGTCAAAATGGACGGAACTCCACCAAACATCCAGCACTGGGAGCATTTTCACGGATTCCCAGATGGTGCTGAGGCGCAATGTCCTACCGCAGCGAACGATAGCAACGGAGATGGATTCGTGGATTTGATGGAAACAGGTCAGTCGATGGGAACGACGATGGTGCCGTTCAATGATAAGCCCGAGGTAATGAACATCCCGACTGACACTTACCCGAAGGCAAATGCCAAAGGGAGCTACGAGTACACGAAGATCGTGCCTTTGACGACACTCCAAGCAAAGTTTGGCAAAACCTATGAGGGGCAGCAGATCGATTTGGATAAACGTGTATTCATGGTGCATGGCGTGCCAACGTCCTTGACTCTTCCCGATAGTGTCGGCGGCCAAGTCGGATCATACGGTACTCACGTTACATTGCCGATCGCATGCGGAAAGATCGAGAAGGTCAAATGACCCATCTGATCAATAGAGATTACGATTGCCGATGCAGCACTTTTTCTCCGTTGACGAGTTGCCAAAAGGCAACATCGCCGACAGAATATATAAAGAATAGAATTTTCCGTAATATCAAAAAATTACAGTGTTTTTCCGCTAGCGGATTTTGTGGCCACGGCTAGCGGATTTTGAGAGCCTCAACACCCCCTTCTTTGAGGGGCGTCGTTCGTGGGCCGCATGCGATCAATCGATGCTCGACGCCTTGATGCGCTTCCCGAGTTTCAGGTACAGCTCGACCGCCGCGAACGCGGTCCTCGTATGAATACATGGACTACCTCCAAAGTAGTCCAAGATTTGGTCCGCATCCCCCCGCGGTCAGTGCTGCGCGGACATCAACAGGGCAGTGCGGAAAAGGCGCCGATTCGCAGCTTCGCGCTGCCGAAAGTCACGCCTCGGTCGTATTCGTGGCGACGAAGCCGATCAGGAGGCTTTCCAGAATGCGCGCAAGTCGTGGCGCAATGTCGCTTGTCACGTGGCTGAGCCTCGAATCCGTGCGGTATAGCTGCCGTACTTCTGGGGAAGGCGTCGCGATCTGCCACAGCGCGGCGGCCATGCCGGTTGCCGTCGCGACGACGTCGACGGCTTGCTGCTGCGTGATCGAAACGCCGTCCCGCAGTTGGGCGGCGATCGTGTACGTCGCATCCAGCGCGGCGGATTTGAACGTGCGCACGGCATCCAGCGAGACATTGCGCTCGAGGCTGAGTGCCGCATGCGCAACCAGATCGCAGAAAAACGGCCTCGCGCGCAGCGATCTTGCGAGCGCATTCGCCACGGAGGCGGGCGACGGTGCGCGTAGCCGCCCGAGGCGGGCGGTCACATCTTCTGCCCATTCGCTCCAGGCCGATGCGGTGAGGATCAGGAAGATTTGCTCGCGGGTCTCGAAGTAACGGAGCAACGCCGATTTGTGCATCCCGACGGCATCGGCGATGTCGGTCAGCGACACATTGCCCACGCCGCGCTCGGTACCGAGCGTAGACGCGGTCTGGAGGATCTCGGCGACGCGCAGCTGTTTGGCCTCCTGGCTGCGCGCGCGCTGGAACATCGGGGCGGTTTTCATGTGACGAATATTAACGAAACATCGTTGTGTTAGCGGCGAGTCTGTGCTGGAATGTCTCGCTGGCAGCAGGACATTCCCATTTCGGAAGAGGTCTGAAAATGAGTTCTCAAGTCTGGTTCATCACCGGTTCATCCCGTGGTTTCGGGCATGCGCTTGCCACGGCGGCCCTGGAGGCCGGCGATTCCGTGGTCGCTACGGCCCGCCGGCCCGACCAGCTCGCCGACCTGGTTGCACGTTTCGGCGATCGCGTGTTTCCCGTTGCGCTCGATGTTACCGATCCGGCGGCCGCCGTCAAAGCCGTTCAGGCGAGCGTCGGCCATTTCGGCAGGCTGGATGTCGTGGTCAACAACGCGGGCTACGCGAACGTATCCCCGATCGAAACGACGAGCGAGGAAGATTTCCGCAAGCAGTTCGAGACGAACTTCTGGGGCGTGTACAACGTGTCGAAGGCGGCGTTGCCCGTCCTGCGCTCGCAAGGGCACGGGATCGTCGTGCAGTTCTCGTCGGTGGGCGGGCGCGTGGGCGGGGCGGCCGGGCTCGGCTCGTATCAAGCGGCGAAATTCGCGGTGGATGGTTTCACGCGCGTGCTCCAGGCCGAAACCGCTCCGTTCGGGATCAAGTATCTGGTGGTCGAGCCGGGCGGTTTCGCGACGGACTGGGCCGGCTCCTCGATGAAGATCCCGGATATCCCGGCCGAGTATGACCGGACGGTGGGTGAACTGGCGCGGATTCTGGCCTCCGGCGTCGCGTCGGCAGGCGATCCGAAGCGCGCGGGAGAAATCCTCGTTCGGGTAGTCAAGCAGCCGGCACTGCCGACGCATCTGTTGCTCGGGGCAGGGGCCGTCAAGATGGCGCAGGCGTATTCGACGCACCAGGTTGCCGAGGCAGCCGCATGGGAGCCGGTCAGCAGTTCCGCCGACTTCGGCCGGCCTTATCCGGTTGAGCTTCCCGAGGGAAGCGGCCGATAGCGCGTTGCCGGCCGGACGTACACGCGGACGTGTTCGACATCTGTTGAGTTCGCAAATTCTGCCAGCGATGGTCACGAAACCCGCTAGCGGCGTGTACGAAAGGAGCTGGCAGCGCTTGCGATCTCAATCTCGCGCTCGGTCAATGTGGAAGAGAGGGACATAGTGCCTTGGCGAAAGGCCGTTGCTAGCGGAATTTGAGAGTCTCAACACTGGGTGTACCAGCGAACGTAGGCGTTCGGTACCTCAACGAACTCCGCGATGGTCGTGGAACGCTAGTCTCCTGGATAGAACATCTCGGTCTTCAGCCTGCCGAAGAATCCCTCACAGGCCGCGTTGTCTGGGGAGCAGGCTTTACGCGAGATGGATCGAACCGGATTAGCCTTTGCAACCCGCGATAGCCAGCCTGGCCAACGGTAGTGGCCACCTCGATCGGAATGCACGATCGGCGTTTCATCGTCTTCGGTCACGGTCTCGATAGCCGTAGGATCGATGATTGTCCTCGAAGATCTCTGCAACGGTACGACGGGCTTCTGCATATTTGTCGGCAAGCCGTATGGGCGACCGATGATAGAAATAGGAGCTGCGCGCCAAGTAACAGCTTCCCTTGATCTGCTGGCAGGGCGGAAAACGTGCTCGCCAGCAGATTGTGCTGCCTTTCTCAAGAATCGGTGGAATCTACAATGTATTGTTTGGGACAATTATTGCCGTACTGAAGTACCAATCATAATCTCCGGGGTATTTTATAGAAAACCCATCGAAGCCTTCTTCAATGGAATTGTTGTATTTGAATTTTAATATTTTGTAAATGCCGGTTATCCCAATTGGGCCATCTATAACTTCATAGTTACCTTGGTTTGATGAATTCTTCGTGCTAAGAATAAATTTATTGTAATCTGGATTTGCTTCCGAAGAGCACAGTGAGCAATATAAAATAACTGTATAATGATCCCCATGTTGAAGATCAGAGTTGACGGTAAATTTAATTTCTGATTGAGCCGGTATTTTTACACAATTCTTCCCAAGCAAAGGATCGGGGGTGGCCTCGATAATTTTATTGTCTGTATTCCAACCACAATTCAAATCGCACTCGGCTCCGTTGGTCCTCGAAATAGTCGGAATGTGCTCGAAAGATGACCAATGGCGGAAAACCGTCCCCGCGTAGCCCACGGAAGGGCCACTATCCACAGAACAAGCGTTGCTACCATTTGGGGGATTGTGATCAACAACCATCCCGCTAACAAAATATCCTGACGCCGATCCTTTGACCTTTTTTACGAGATCGCTCATGCTGGCATCAATATCCCCGAGATCATAGACGTCATCTTTTGCAGAAAATTTGTAAGCATAAAGTGGATATGTTGTTGCATCATTGTCCCATCCATTATATGCGGCTTCAACTTTATCGATTGCATATTTCAATGTTGAGTCGTAGCCGTTAGATTGAGCCGCGTTGCTTGTGAAATTTGTATCGATGTCGCGATTGCGATCATCCACTCGCCCCCAGCAGCTTGCATAGTAAATTTCTTTGTCAACAAATTTTGAGTCGCAATATTTTTGCGTAATTTGGAGAACGGAGGGATTGGCGTAATCTTGCTCATGACCATAGCCAACAATGTTGAGCAACGGAGATGCTCGCGTCACCATGTCTCTTCTAACCATCGCGTCGCGATCATCTGAATTTCCATGGTCATCGTAATATGCTTCTGCAAGAAATATTTCCATTGAATTGCGAATATTTACATTTTTTTCATACTCAAGCAATACGCCTTTTCTTACGGAACCGCACAGTTTCGCTAGCCCGCCAAGATATAGTGTTCTGAAAAATTTATTTCTTTTAAGAAATGATATTGACTTGTTGTCGGAAATCCATTTATTAATAATTTTATTGATGTTGCTTTGAATGTCACTCAGTGCTTCATTGTATTCCTTCAAATTTGCATTATAGGACTCATCGGACATATTCAAATAATTTTTCTTTTTCAAGAAATCTTGATATATATCCAGGTACAAGCTGGCAACCAGGCAATACAATGGCAATCCTTGATATTGATCATCAGCGGTATCTTTTATTAATAAGGTTGGCATCTGGGCGCGTATTATTAGGCGCAATGCAGAAGCTTTGGAGATGATTTCTTCTTGTATCTCGCTATCGTATGGAGGAGTCACTGAATTAACATAAACGACAAAATCCTTGTGCGCATCAAAAATTCCAGAAACTGCCGCACTCATCAAAGATAAATTATTCTTATCAATTTCTTCATGAACAATTTCCTTGATTACCTTCACATAGCTATTATCTGATTGCTTAAGGAGGTCGTTGAGAAACGAAAATGCTAGAGCCATCACCCCTGAAACAAGCCAGCCAACGCCAGGAATAACGGCAACCGCAGCTAAAGCGGCAGTTTCGGCAATATCTACTGCTGCAAGATATGGCTCATCATTTTCATATCCGTACGTAAAAGTTCCACCAGAGAATGTGCCGCCGGAAATGCTATTTTTGAAATTATCAAGCATTTCTTCAATTGTATTTTTGCTACCTGGAGGAGTTGCTAATTTCATGTCAAGATGAGGAATTGTGCTCATATTATCCACCAATTTAATGTTGAGTTCGCAAGAAAAATATCTTGCCATCGCAATGCGTGCAATAACCGTGCCATATTAATAAGGCATTGATTTTAAGAAATATTTTTTGAAGTGCGGATTTTTCTGGTCGAATTTGACCATCTCAGCATACGGAATTGGACGTATTTGACCGCAAACGATGGCATTGTCACGATGATGCCTGTGTCGGTCAGGATGACGACGAATGGAACCGGGAGGGCTTTGTCGCGTTGACGCCTGGTTCTGTCAGGATGGGGAGATGAAGAAGACGAATCGCTCTACCATGACCATCGGTTTCCAGCCGTCACCAAGAGCGTGCAAAACTTGGGGAGGTCGATCTAAGCAGGCTTCTTTATAAAGTGTGGGTGCTTCGTTACCGGAATTGTTCACTGACCGGTGCCGGCCTGACGCCGCTGCCACGGCGCATCTGCTGTGACGCGAGGCGGCTTTCCCGAGTGCTGAAATGTGACGAGGCGAGAATTCCCCGTTCAGAATCGCGACCCTGACCTGCACCAGTCCGTGAGCTCCTTCGTCCGTCCATCGCATCTCAGAACGCGGGCACGTCGGGGCGGATCAGGTCATCGTGACTTTGCCACTCGGCGTCTTGAAATCCCGAGCAGTCAAATTCACCCCGGAATTGCCGGCGAATAAGCTAGGGGCGATCGATCGGCTGGGCATGGGTGTCTACGACAACCTCTACTTGCGCTTTCCACGCGTGTTTTGGGACGACGTTCAGGTGATCTCACAGCAAGGCACTCAACACGGCATGTGGGCCAACTGGTATGCGTTGCAGCATGTCACCAATACACCGATCCTTTGCACGCTTAACGGTGGCAATGTCGCGCGCCGCATAGAGGGGATGTCGGACGACGAGATTGTCCGAGATGCGATGGCGCATTTGACGAGCATCTATGGTTCCCACGCGCAGCAACCGATCGGGCATCGCATCACGCGATGGGCATCCGATCCGTTCGCCCGAGGCAGCTACTCATTCCCTGCCGTGGGCAGCAGGCGAGGGGATCGCCGACTGCTGGCCGAGCCGATTCGCGATCGCGTGTACTTTGCCGGTGAAGCAGCGCATGAGGATTACAGCGGCACGGTTCACGGCGCATTGCTCTCCGGTTGGCGCGAGGCCAGAAGAATTCTGAACCGAGGCACACTGGCCCGCGCAAGCCTGGCAGATGAACGCTCTTGCTAATTGACAGCCTGACAGACGCTTGCCGATAACATAGGGAGATGTGGTAGTTGAAAATATCGATGCAATGTCGAAATTTAATTTCGCAGTACAGAATATTTATGTTGTTCAAAATGAAACGAACTATCTTCATCTTCATGCTTTGTGGCTACCCATTTTCGATGACGGCTTTCGCCTCCGACGTTGCGAAGACGATCGCAGTCGGTGATGCTTCACTGTTTGATCGGAAAACACGTGAACAGGTGTACTGCGAACTGGTCGATGCGAGACGACGAGGCGTGGCGCCGATCGGGCGCACGCAGTACCCGCTCGACGAGCGGGATATCCAGCGCAACAGGACGCTCTATCAGATCCAGTTCGGTACGCGCGACTATTGTGCCGATCGTGAGCAGAGTCCGAGCGAGACGCGCGAGGAGGACAGAAGGTCGGGGAATCAATGATCCGTACCTGTCTTGTTCCGATATTTTTCGTTCTTTGCGTGCTCAGTGGATGCGCGAATCGGCCGACTGTATTCGAGTCCCCCGCTGATGGCGTTCGCCCGGCTCGGTTGGGTGGCAGACCGAACTGGCTGTGATGATGAGGCGGCATCGAGCAAGACGCGCGTCGAAATAAAAAAGCCGACCTCTCATGAGGTCGGCCGAAAAGGTTCTGGCCTTCCGAGGGCCATCGCCAGAACCTGAGAAACATCGTCGGTGCTTCGCGCTTCTTGCCGCGTTCAGTGGCGGGCGCGGGCCGTTCGCGCCCGTCGCCGCCTGATCGTGCTCGTTACCCGCCTCCGCCAACCGGACACGGATACCGCAGGCTCCCCGGGCCGTCCCGTGCAGCGCGAGGCTGCCGGCCCGTTTGCCGCCATGCCCGTCCGCGTGCGGGACGGGCGCCGATCGTCTTGTCTGAGTGGTCTCTTCGCTGCCAACCCGGTCGCGCTCGATTTCGTATCGGCTGCGCCGGGGTCATGCTCCTGCTTCAGCCTTGCCTGAGCTGCGTGCTGATCGCGCGCAGCCCCGCGGCGAATACGTCCTCGCTGACCGACGCGGCAACCGCCCGCAGGTCAGCGCCTTCCGTCGTGAAATCGGCCCACCACAGCGCGAAGGTCCGTCCGGTGTCCGTGACCGGAACCAGTTTCACGCCCGCGATGTAATTACGCATCGGCAGCGACGTCTCGACGATCGAATACTCGAGCTCGAAATCCGCCGGCTCGAACTTGAGCAGCCGCTCGCGCACGAAGGCATCCCGCTGCAAGGTCAGGTAGCGCAGCGCACCGACCGTCTGCGGTCCGGCGCCCGGTTCCAGCCGGCTCGCGACAATGGCCGGATGAAATGCCTGAAGCCCGTTGAAGTCGTCGAAAAATTGCCAGACGCGCTCGACCGGCGCATCGATGACACTGCTGGCAAATGAAGTGTGCTTCATGGTTCTGCCTTTTCTTGACTGGCGCGGCGACGGGCATGGCCCGATCGCCGCCGCCGCGGATTAAGTGGGGCTGCTCAGGGTGATCGCCTTGAAGCGTTGAGTCGTCTCGGTCAGCGCGGCCTCGGTCGGCAGCCGTTCCATCGAGCTGGCGCCGTAGAAGCCGTTGCATTGCGGACACGACTGCAGCATGAACGCCGCATCTTCCGGCGATGCGATCGGGCCGCCGTGGCACAGCACGATCACATCGTCGCGCACCGATTTCGCGGCGGCGGCCCAGCGATTGACGAGCGGCACGCACTCCTCGAGCCGCAGCGCGGTGGTCGCGCCGATCCGGCCGCCCGTCGTCAAGCCCAGATGAGCGACGACGATGTCCGCGCCGGCTTCCGTCATCGCGATCGCATCGGCCTCGCTGAACACGTACGGCGTCGTCAGCAGTCCCTTGCCGTGCGCGAGCCGGATCATCTCCACTTCGAGCGCATACCCCATGCCGGTTTCCTCGAGATTCGCGCGGAAATTGCCGTCGATCAGCCCGACCGTCGGGAAATTCTGGACCCCGGCGAAGCCGACTCGCTGCAGATCGTCGAGGAAAACGTCGAAGTTGCAGAACGGATCGGTGCCGTTGACGCCCGCGATCACCGGCGTCGACTTGACGACCGGCAGCACCTCGCGCGCCATGTCCATCACGATCTCGTTCGCGTTGCCGTAGGCGAGCAGTCCCGCCAGCGATCCGCGACCGGCCATCCGGTAGCGGCCCGAGTTGTAGATCACGATCAGATCGATGCCGCCCGCTTCCTCGCATTTCGCGGACAGGCCGGTGCCGGCGCCGCCGCCGATGATCGGCTCGCCGCGCGCAATCATCGCGCGCAATTTCTCGAGAACGGCTGGGCGGGTCGGCTGCTGCATGGTGTGTTCCGGTGACGCTAGAGAAGCGACAAAAAGGTTTCGACCGCGGTGTCGACGAAGCGCGGATCGTTGATGTTGGCGGGCACGCGGATCAGCTTGCGCTCGGCGGTCTGCCGGACCGTGGCTTCCAGCGCGTCGAACAGGGCGCGGTCGGCTTGCGGATCCCAGAATGCCTGGCCCGGCGCATCGAGCGCCGACACGCCGCCTTCGGGGATCAGGAAGCGCACCGGTCCGTCGCAGGCGTTCAGCTTGTTGCCGATCCAGACCCCCATCTGCCGGTTTTCCTCCGGCGTGGTGCGCATCAGCGTGACTTGAGGGTTATGCGGGTAAAACAGGCGGTCGGCGTAACGCGACGGAACCGTGGAGACGTGGCCGAAATTCACCATGTCGAGCGCGCCGCACGCGCCGACATACGGCACCTTGCTGCGCGCGATCGCGTCGAAGCGATCCTCGCCGCAGGCGAGCACGCCGCCGAACAGCAGGTCGCAGACTTCCGTGGTCGTGAGGTCGAGCACGCCGCCGAGCAGGCCGCTGTCCGCGAGCTTCTCCATCGCGTGGCCGCCGTTGCCGGTCGCGTGGAACACGAGGCAGTCGAAGCGTGAATCGAGCTGGGCGGTGACCGCCTGGATACAGGGCGTGGTAACACCGAACATGGTCAGCCCGATCGCGGGCTTGAGGTCGGCCGGCAACGCCTGCGCGTCGCGCACCGCGCCGGCGATCATGTGCGCGCCGTTGGCGAGCACCTGCAGCGAGATGCGGTTGAGACCCGCGACATCGGTGACCGAATACATCATCGCGATGTCGCTCGATCCGACATAACGGGACACGTCGCCCGATGCCATGGTCGAGATCATCAGCTTCGGCACGCCGATCGGCAGCGCCTGCATCGCAGGTGTGATCAACGCGGTGCCGCCCGATCCGCCGATGCCGAGCAACGCGGCCACGTCGTCGCGGCGCGCGATATAGCGTTCGAACGCGACCGCCATCGCGGCGATCGCGCGACCCCGGTCGCCGCACAGGACGGCACCCCTGCCGTCCGGGTGGCAATCGGCCACGGTCTCCGCGCTCACGTTGGCCGCGACCGGCTGAGCACGCGTCGACAGGTCGACGACGATCGCTTCCAGCCCGGTCCGAGCGATCCGCTCTTTCAAGTACTGCGCTTCTGCGCCTTTTGTATCAACCGTTGCCGCAACGTATACCCGTTTACGGTGAGGTACCATTTGGTCTCCTTCGCCAGCTAACCCTGTCGAACGATGTGCCTCTTTACAGATTGACCGCACTTTAGCATAAGTGAGACGTCCGTCTCATTTAATCGACCGGTATCCATGGCTATTCCCGCTTCCCCTTCCGAAACCTTGTCCGATACCCGCCTGCAGACGCGGGATCTGCTGCTGAACACCGCGCTGACGATGCTCGAGCAGGGGTGGTTTCCATCCATCACCGAGCTCGCGAGCGCGTCGGGCGTATCGCGCGCGACCGCCTACCGCTACTTTCCGTCGCAGGCGGCGCTCGTCAGCACCGTGGTCGATACGGTTCTCGGGCCGGTTCTGCAATGGCGGCCCACCGCTCAGTCGGCCGATGCGCGGGTCCGCGAGCTGCTTGATTTCGCCTATCCGCGGATGGAGCAGCACGAAGGCGCGCTGCGGGCGGCGCTGCAGGTGTCGCTGCTGCAGTGGGCGAACGAACGCGCGCAGCGCGCGCCCGACGAACCCAGGTACCGGCGCGGCAATCGCCGGCGTCTGCTGACGCTGGCGGTCGAACCGCTGAAGGACGAGGGGGTTGCGCCGGAATCGGCGGTGCGGCTCGCACAGGCGCTGTCGCTGGTGTACGGCACCGAGGCGATGGTCGTGCTGAAGGACATCTGGGGGCTCGACAACGCCGAGTTCCGCAGCGTCGTCAACTGGATGAGCCGTGCGCTCGTCAAGGCGACGCTCGACGAAGTGCGGGACAACGCGCAAGGCTAGTCGTACGCGGACGGCGCGCGGTGGCCGGCCCGGCGATGCGGCTGCCGGGCCGGCGCCGCAGCGGCGATCATGCGCCGTCGTCCACCTTATCGCGGACCTCCCCGATGACGGACGAACGGAGCGTGCGCTGGCGGGCCGCCCCGACGGGCGCCCGGCTACCCCGGGCGGGCACGCCGCGGTTCGCGAACGCCATCGCTCAAGCCGGCGGATTCAACCACTCGGTCAGGCCTTCCCGTGCGTTCAGCTCGATGAATGCGGGCCGCGCGCGCAGCCGCTCGATGTAAGGCAAGAGATGCGGCCACGTGGTGGCGGGACGCGGCATGCTGCGGCTCCAGCGCATGAGCATCAGCGCCAGAAAATCGGCGGTGCTCGGGCGCTCGCCGAGCAGGTACGCGCGGCCGTCGCCCAGCCGGCGATCGAGCCGTTCCATGACCGCTTCGATCTGGGCGCGGGCCAGCGCCTTCACGGCGTCGGCGCCGGTCGGATCGCCGTCGATGCCGGCGTAGAACCAGTTGCGCATCGCCGGCAGCAAGCCGTTCGCAAGGTAGATCATCAGTTCGAGCCATTCGGCGCGCGCGGGGCTGCCCGGCGATGGGGCCAGCCCGGCCTCCGGGTGCCGCTCGGCGAGCAGCATCAGCAGCGCGGCGGATTCGCCGTGCGGTACGCCGTCCACGACCAGGGTCGGCACGCGTCCCGACGGATTCATCCGCAGATAGTCGGCCGAGCGCTGGGCGCCGGCCTTGAGGTCGACCGGACGCACGTCGAACGGCACGTCGAGTTCGATGAGCATCCAGTGGACGGCCAGGCTCGCCATCCCCGGCGAGTAGTACAAGGTGTAGGTCACGACGAGGTTCCTGAACGGTCGAAGGTGGCAGGACGCGAACGGCGCGGTGGAGGCGGGCGCGTCGCGGGCGGGCAGGCGAGGGTCCACGATGAGGCATGCGCAGCGCCTCGCTCGGGCGGGACGCAGGGCCGGATGCCGCTCGCCGGACACCTCTCGTATCGCGCCCGGTGCCCGTCCGAGCCGCCTCGTTATCGCCCGCCGGCGCGGTCTCGCGGACGGCGTCCGCCGCCCGCGCGGCTCAACCGTTCCGTCCGGGCCAGTCGTACAGCGTGTACGGCAGCGCGCGCTTATGACGGGTCGCGTCGTAGAACCGCAGCACCGTCTCGTGGACGTGATCGCTGACCGCCTTCCCTTCGAGGAAATCGTCGATCTGGTCGTAGCTGATGCCGTACGCGTGCTCGTCCGGCAGGAGCGGACGCAGGCCTTCCAGATCCGCGGTCGGGACTTTCATCACGAGCGCTTCGTCGCCGCCGAGCGCGCGTGCGACCGCGCGCACGCGGCGCTTGTTCAGGCCCGCGAGCGGCAGCACGTCGGCGCCGCCGTCGCCGAATTTGGTGAAGAAGCCCATCAGCGATTCCGCCGCGTGGTCGGTGCCGACCACGACGCCGCGGCGGGCGCCCGCTACCGCGTATTGCGCGATCATCCGCTGCCGCGCCTTGATGTTGCCGTGCACGAAATCCTGTTGCGCATCGTCGCGGAAACCCAGCTGGCCGGCCGCCAGCGCCGCGAGCATCGCGTCGGCGGCGGGCTTCACGTCGACCGTCAGCGTTTCGTCGGCGCGGACGAACGCAAGCGAGCGCTGCGCATCGTCTTCGTCCCGCTGCACGCCGTACGGCAGCCGCATCGCCACGAAGCGCGCGTCGTAGCCTTCGGCGCGCAGCCGCTCGACGGCGAGCTGAGCGAGCCGGCCGGCCGTCGACGAATCGACGCCGCCGCTGATCCCCAGCACGTAGGTCTGCAAGCCGGTCGAGCGCAGGTAGGCGGCGAGAAACGCGACCCGGCGCTCGGCCTCCTCGTGAGCATCGAAATGCTGCGCGACCTGCAGGTCGGCGGCGATCTTACGCTGGCGCGCGGCGTAATCGGGGTGAGACATGAACGGACTCCGGGAGGGGCGGGAACAAGCGCGTCATCATAAGCGCATTTGCGCCTCCGCGGCGGCGGCCGTCAGGTGCTGCGGGCCAGCACCACACCCGCCAGCGCGACCGCGAATCCGGCCAGTTGCACGGGCGCGAGCGTTTCGCCGAACAGCACGTAACCCTGCAGCGCGGCGAGCGGCGGCGCGAGGAACAGCAGCGACGTCGCGCGCGCCGCATTGCCGCGGCGCAGCATCCACATCAGGAGCGTCACCGCGACGCCCGACAGCATCGCGATGCCCCACGCGAGCGACAGCCATAGCGCGGGCGCGCCGATCCAGCGGGTCTCGTGCAGCAGCAGCGCGAACGCGGCGGCGACGAGCGCCGCGCCGACGTTCTGCACGGCGACGGCGCTGCGCAGGTCGGTCTGCGCGAGCGAGCTTTTCTGGTACAGCGAGCCGGCCGTGATCGAGATCACGGCGAGTACCGCGACGGCGACCACCAGCGGGACGGCCACGGCCCCCGGCGCGGCGGAGCCGGGGGCGGCACCGGCCAGCTTCGGCGCGAGCACGAGCGCGACGCCGGCCAGGCCGAGCGCCATGCCGAACCAGCCGCGCGCCGGCAGCTTCTCGCCGAAACAGGGCACGGCCAGCGCGGCGGTCGCGAGCGGCTGCAGCGCGCCCAGCAGCGCCATCACGCCCGCGTTCAGCCCCTGCGCGACCACCCAGTAGCTCGCGCCGAGATACACCCCTTGCAGCAGCGCGCCCGCCAGCAGATGGCGGCCCCACTCGCGCCCCTTCGGCCAGGGCGCGCGCGCGGCGAGCGCGACGCCCGCGTAGAGCAGCGCGGTGCCTGCGAAGCGCGCGAGCAGATAGAGATTGGGATCGGCGTAGGGCTTGATCGCACGGGCGACGATGAAGCCGGTGGACCACAGCGCGACGAATGCCGCGGCGATGACGGAAGCGAGCATGCGGGTGAAGCCGGCTCCGGGCCGGCGCGACGGATGAGCACGCCGCAGTATCGGCGCCGCGCCGCCGGCTGTCTTGTCGGAAACTGCACTTGGCGCGCGGGTGGCCGCCGCGCGCGCCGGGCTACTCGATCGAGAAGGTGTCGAGCGGCTGATTCGCGCTGGCCTCGGTCGCGAAGCGGGCGCTCAGCTGCCGGTGGAGGCGGCGCGCCTCGTCGAGCGTCAGGTCGATCCAATACGGATCGCCCGCGGCGTCGTTGAGCCGTTCCGGCGAAAACTGGATTTCAAGCACGATGCCTTTGCGATACATCTTTCCCCCGTCGGTCTGCATGCGATCAGGCGTCGAGTGTAACAACCGCGAGCCGCGCCGATTCCCGCGCGCCAGGCAAAACATCATTTCGCGCGCCGCCGGCTTCGGTGACACGCCGATGACGCTTACACATGGCTGTCAAGTTCGCGTACTACAATAGCTCGCCCCTCAATCCGCCCAGCCGGTGTCGCCGGACGCCTCGCGCAATGCTTGCAGAACAACGTCATCAGTACATCCTGTCGGAACTCGGTAAAACGGGTGCGCTGTCGGTCGCGGAACTGACGCGCTCGCTCAGCGTGTCGCGCGAGACGATCCGTCGCGATCTCAACGCGCTGGCCGCGCGCGGTCTCGTCGTCACGACCCACGGCGGCGCGCTGGCCGCCGACCGGCGCGAGCCCAGCATTTCCGAACGCGAGGCGGCGCACGCCGACGCGAAGCAGGTGATCGGCCGGCGCGCGGCGGAGTTCGTGCCGGACGGCGCATCGGTGCTGCTCGATTCGGGCAGCACCACGCACGCGGTAGCGCTTGCGCTCGCCGACCGCCACAAGCTGACCGTCTACACGAACGACTGGCGCATCGCGTTCGTGCTCGCGCGCCGCAACGAGAACCGCGTGACCCTGCTGGGCGGCGAGCTGTCCGATGACGAGGACGCCACCTTCGGACTCGATACGATCCAGCAGTTGTCGCAATACCACGTCGATTTCGCGTTCGTCGGCGCGGGCGGCGTCACGCCGGACGGCGATCTCACTGACTATTCGCGGCTCGCGGCGGAAGTGCGCAGCCGGATGCTGGCGGCGGCGGGCACCGCGATCGTCGTCGCCGACCATTCGAAGTTCGGCCGCGTGACGCCGGTGCGGATCAACGGACTGGAGGCGGCGCGCTATCTGGTCACCGAGCGGTCGCCCGACAAGGCACTGCGGCGCGCGCTGACGGCGCGCGGGCTCGAACTGGTGATCTGCGGCTAGCCGGCGGGCGGCGCACGCGCCGCGCTTGACCCGCTTCGTCCGGCCGTCGTTGCCCCGGATTGTCCGCGTCCGCGACGGCCTGCCCGGGGCGGCGCGACATGCGCGCTTTCTGTCAGGCATGGACCGCGTCCGATGCCGGCCGGTCCGGCCGGCCTGCCCGCGACACGCAAACTTCATCGAAGCGTCACGCCGCGGGCAAGCGGGCCATGAAAAACTGTCCGCTTCGACCGTAATCGTGCGATGAGCCGAGGAGGGCGGCGATGTCCGTCAGCGTGCGCAGCTATCTTTCCCCGACCCTGGTGCTGCTGGCCTTCGATTGGCCGAAAGCGGCGGGCCGCGACGATTTCCTGGGTTTTGCGATCCGCCGGACGCCCGGTTTCTGGTCGGCGGACGGCCAGACCCGCGCGGCGAGCAGCTGGCTGCCGAATCGGCTCACCTTCGACGGCCCGGCCGCCGATACGCAGGGCGATGCGCCGACCGATCAGGCGCCGATCCAGAAGTTCATGTGGTGGGACGCGCGCATCGATCCGCCGGACCGCGGCCAGGCATTCCGCTATGACGTGTATCCGGTGGTCGGTTCGCCGACGTCGCTGCACGTGCTCGACGCGGAGGCGGGCGTTTGCGAGGCGATGCTGCCCGCGCACGTCGAGGACGGCGTCGGCACGTGGTTCAATCGCGCGGTGGTCAGCTCGCAGGCGTTCGCGAAGATGGCGAGGGCGCTGAATCTGGGCGCGGACGAGGCACCGACGGCGGAGCAGGCGCTGCGGCTGCGGACCTGGCTCGCGAACGATCTGCAGGACACCTTCGGATCGATGCTCGACGATGCGAAGCGCGCCGTATCGGCGGTGTATCACCTGACCGACCCGATCTGGGCGATTCCCGCGTTCGAGGCGTTCGGCCAGGCGCACGGCCCGGATGCGCTCGCGATCGTCTACGACGCGCACGAGACGAAGCGCGGCGGCGGCCGGCCGCCGCTGCCGTCGCCGAACGCGCTCGCGGTCGAGCGGCTGACGGGGCTGGCGACGCTCGCGCCGCGCGACCGGACCCGCATCATGCACAACAAGTTCATCGTGACCGACGCCGGCGGCGGCGACGCGCAGCCGGCCCGCGTGCTGACCGGCTCGGCGAATTTCACGACGGAAGGCATCACCGAGCAGGCGAACGTGCTGCACACCTTCGATTCGGCCGTGCTTGCCGGCCTCTACAACGCGCGGGCGCAAGCGCTCGCGGCGAATCCGACGATCGCGGCGACGGCGAAGCTCGCGCCCGGGTGGTCGGAGCCGGTGCGGGTCGGCAGCGCGCAGGTGCGGGTGTCGTTCTCGCCGGAACCGGGCAAGACGCGCACGCAGATCGAGACGATCGTCGGCGCGATCGGCGCGGCCCGGCACTCGGTCGCGTTCTGCCTGTTCATGCCGACCGACGAGGCGTTGCGCAATGCCTGTTTCGACGCGGGCGACCGCGGCCTGATGATGTTCGGGCTGGTGAACCAGATCAACGTGCGCAGCGCGACGAACGCCGAGGCCGCGCAGCAGGACGGCGGCGCGCTGAATGCGGCGCAGCTCGCGAATCTCGCGCTATATCACCGCAGCCGCGACCATCGCGACGTGATCGACGCCGCGTATTTTTCTCCTGCGACGGTGCCGGCCGGCTTCGAGACGGAACTGCGGCTGTTTCCCGGCGAGAAGCCGCCCGCCTATCCGCCCGTCATCATTCATCACAAGTTCATCGTGATCGATGCGGAGGGGGCGAATCCGGTGGTGTACAGCGGCTCGGCGAACATGAGCCAGAATTCCGAGCACTACAACGACGAGAATCTGCTCGAGATCCGCGACCCGCGCATCGCGGCGATCTATCTGGCGGAATTCCTGCGGCTCTACGAGCACTATCGGGCGCGGGCGCTTGCCATCGAATCGCAGCGCGACAAGCGCGTGCAACGCACGCTGGCGCTGCAGCCCGATGCGCGCTGGGCGAAGAAGTATTTCGTGGCGGGCAGCCCGGAGGCCAAGGCGCGGATCGCGCTCGCGGCACAGCGTCCGGCCGCGTGAGCGGCCGGCGCGCGGCTAGCGCGCGACGAAGCGCAGCACGGCGTCGACGATCGTCGCGCGATGCCGGACGCGCAGTCGGGGAGCGGACGGATCGCGGCCGAACGCGGCGCCGAACGTATAGCGGTTCGCGACGCGATGGAAGCAGAACGAGCTGATCAGCAGGTGCAGGTCGAATGCGTCGACGTCGTCGCGGAATACGCCGCTTGCGATGCCGCGCGCGAGCAGTTCCTCGATCGTCTTGATGATGCTGACATTGCGGTTCTTGAACGACTTCAGCTGTTCGAGATATTTCGCGCCGTGGACGTTTTCGATCGACACGAGGCGTACGAAATCGCGATGCTTGTCGTGGTAGTCGAACGTGAATTCGACCAGCCGGCGCAGCCCCGCGTCGGGCTCCAGCTCGCCGATGTTGAGCTCCAGTTCGAGCGCGCGGATGTCGCCGTACACCTTCTCGAGCACCGCTTCGTACAGCCCTTCCTTGCTGTCGAAGTAGTAATACAGCATCCGCTTCGTGGTGTTGGTGCGCTCGGCGATCGCGTCGACGCGCGCGCCCGACAGTCCCATCGCGGAAAACTCCTGCGTGGCGACGTCGAGGATGTTGCGCTTGGTCTGTTCGGGGTCGTATCTGCGGCGGGCATCGTCGCGCCGCGCGTCGGGGGACGGAAGCTCGCGACTATCGGGCGCTGGGGCCTTGCTTCCCTGTTTCATGTGGCGTTTTCTGGCGGCATGGTCGGCGCATTCTAGCACGCGCAAAAACGGCGTTTCCCTGGGCTCGACGCTCTAAACAGGGCATCTCACGGGCGTGCGCGGCGGCGCGCGGCGAGCGCGTCGCGCGCCTGATACGCGGTGTACGCGAGCTGCGCGGCGGCGAGCCCGGCGAACCCGAAGGTGCGGGTCAGGCCGAACGCGGCGAAGCCGTCCGGCACCGGCTGCTGCCCGGTCAGTGCCGACGCGAGCACTTCGCCCGCGACGGTGGTCGGCGCCATGCCGTGCCCGCCGAAGCCGACCGCGTGCCACACGCCGTCCGGGTCGCGGCCGATCTGCGGCATCTTGTGGCGCGCGTAGCTCATCAGCCCGCCCCACGCATAGTGCACGGCGACGTCGCGCAGTTGCGGGTAAACGCGCGTCAGGTCGCGTTTGAGCAGCCGGGCGATGGCGTCGGGCCCGCGGTCGAGCACCGATATCCGGCCGCCCCACAGGATCCGGGTGTCGGCGAGCGGCCGGTAGTAGTCGAACGCGAAGCGGGTGTCGTAGACCGCCGACGCGCAGGCGATCGAGTCGGCGAGTCGCGCGCCGAGCGGTTCGGTGGCGATCACGTACGTGGCGATCGGCAGCACCGCGCGTTCGATGCGCGGATGCACGCCGCGCGCGTAGCCGCCCGTCGCGAACACGACGTCGCGCGCATGCACGGCGCCGTGTTCGGTGGCGACGACGAAGCCCGCGCCGTCGCGGCGGATCGAGCGCACGGGCGAACGTTCGTAGATCCGCGCTCCGCCCTGCACGGCGGCGGCCGCGACGCCGAGCACGTACTTGAGCGGATGGAAATGGAACGCATTGCGCTCGAACAGGCCGCCGTGATAGCGGTCGGTCTTGAGGCGTTCGCGCAGCGCGGCGGCATCGAGCGGCTCCCATTCGACGTCGAACGCCTGCTTCATCAGCTTGCGCGGCGCGTCGACGCGCGCCGGATCGTCGAACCAGTTCGCGAGGATCACGCCTTCGTCGATCAGGTCGCAGTCGATGCCATAGCGGGCGACGCGGCGGCGGATCAGGTCGACGGCGTCGGTCGTCAGTCGGTAGAGGCGGCGCGCCTCGGCGGCGCCGAGCGTATCGAGCAGGTCGGCGTTGTCGAGGCTGTAGCCGCCGAACACGAAGCCGCCGTTGCGGCCCGAGGCGCCGAAGCCGACCGTCTGCGCGTCGATCGCGACGACGTCGCGGCGGCCTCGCTCGACGAGCCCCAGCGCGGTCGACAGGCCCGCGAGACCGCCGCCGACGATGCAGACATCGGTCTCGACGCGCTCGGCGAGCGTGGGGTAAGGCGTGCGGGTCGCGGTGGCTTCGTAGAAATTCTGCATGTCGTGAAGGGCTGGGCAGGTGGACGGAAACGGCCGGGCGGACCGGCTATCGTACCTGTCGGGCGGGGGGGCTGCCGATTGCCGCCGCGCGAACCGGGACGGCGGATGAAGAGCGGGGCGCCGGCGCGCGCCGTTAATCCACCTCCGCCGCGGGTTTCAGGAACAGCTCGTGCGACGGCGCGAAATGAGCGTACAGCGGCAGGATCGCGGCGCCCATCGCGCGCGCATCGGCGCCGATCGATCCTTCGAGCAGCGGCGGGCGCGCCATGCCCTCCCATTCGAAGCCGTCGAGCGAGCGTCCGGTGCGCTGGATGATTTCGCGGACCAGCCGCCGGTCGAGCAGACCGTCGATCACGATCGCGTCGAGATCGAGCAGCGCGGCCGCGCTCGTGATCGCGGTCGCGAGCGCGGGGCATGCGTCGTCGAGCCATCGCGCGGTAAGCGGCCACACGTCCGGCGCGAGCGCGCGATGATCGTGCGCGGCGGCGGCCGGCGCACCCGCCGCCGCGTATTGCCGTTCGAGCACGAAGCCCGACGCGGCGTGCAGCAATTGCCGCGCCGCGTGCGGCGTGCTGCCGGGCAACGGGATCGAGCCGACCGCGCCCGCGTTGCCGTTCGGTCCGGCATGCAGCCGGCCGTCGATCACGAGCCCGCCGCCGATGAACGTGCCGACGAACAGATACAGGAAATGCCGGATCGCGCGGCCCTGGCCGAGCACCAGTTCGGCCGCGCACGCGGCGGTGGTGTCCTTCGCGAACTCGACGGGCAGGCCGGTCAGCGCGGTCACGCGCGCGCGGATGTCGATCGCGTGCCACGCGTCGAGCACGTCGGCCGGCGCGCCGAGAAAGTCGCGCCAGCCGCCGAGCCACAGCGGGGCCGCCACGCCGACGCCGACCACGCTGTCCGCATGCTCGCCGAGCGCCGCGCGCAGCCGCGCGTATTTCGCTTCGAGGGCGGGAAACAGCGCGCCGGCATCCGGGAACGCGTAGTCGAGCCGGTCCCGCCGGCGAACCTGCCCGGTGAAATCCAGCGCGAGCAGATCGAGGCTGCGCCGGCCGACCTTGATGCCGATCGTGTATGCGCCGTCCGCGCGCAGCGCGATCGGCACCGACGGCTGGCCGACCCGTCCGCGCAGCCGCGGCAGCCGCTCCAGCAGGCCGTCGTCGAGCAGCCGGTCGATGATGCCCGATACGGTTTGCATCGACAGCCGCGTCAGCCGGCCGACGTCGGCCTTCGGCAAGGGGCCGTGCAGCCGCAGCGCCTGCAGCACGATGCGCTCGTTGAACTGGCGCATCCCGACCTGGTTCGAGCCGACCGGCTGCGAGGTGGCCGGGCGCGTGCGGGTGGCCGGGGGCGGCGGGCCGCCGGCGGAGCGGCAGGGCGGTGCGTCGCCCATCAGACGAAGGCCTTGACGTCCGCTTCCTGCGCGCCCGTCATGATCGCGACGGCTTCGGACATGTGGATGTCCTTCGCCGCGACGAGCGCCGCGCGGCGGCCGAGGCGCTGGATGTGGATGCGGTCCGCGATCGCGAACACGTGCGGCATGTTGTGGCTGATCAGGATCACGGGCAGGCCGCGATCGCGCACGCGGCGGATCAGGTCCAGCACCATGTTGCCCTCCTTCACGCCAAGCGCGGCGGTCGGCTCGTCGAGGATCACGACGTGCCGCGCGAACGCGGCGCTGCGCGCAACGGCCACGCCCTGACGCTGGCCGCCCGACAGGGTCTCCACGGCCTGCCGCATCGAGCGGATGCCGATCTGCAGATCCTTCATGTGCGCGGTCGCCTCGTCGAGCATCCGGCGCTTGTCGATCATCCTGAGCCAACTGCCGCGCCAGCCGGGCAGGCGCCGCTCGCGGCCGAGGAACAGGTTTTCGGCGATGCTCATCGCGGGAGCCACCGCGAGATCCTGGTAGACCGTCTCGATGCCCTGCTGGCGCGCGTCGAGCGGGCTGCGGAACTGCACCGGCCGGCCGTCGAGCAGGATCTCGCCCGCATCGGGCACGGTCGCGCCGGACAGCGCCTTGATCAGCGACGATTTGCCCGCGCCGTTGTCGCCGATCACGGCGAGAATCTCGCCGGGCAGCAGTTCGAAATCGCAGCCGTCGAGCGCGGTCACCTGGCCGTAGCGCTTGACGAGGCCGCGGGCTTCCAGCACGGCAGGGGAGGTCGTCATGGTCGGGCTCCTCGCGCTTACGCGCGGCGATGCGAAAGTTTGTCGGCGGCGACGGCGAGGATCACCAGCATCCCCGTGATCAGCACCTGGTACACCGACGACACGCCCATCAGCGTGAGGCCGTTGCGGAACACGCCGACGATCAGCGCGCCGAGCAGGGTACCGATCACGGAGCCGCGTCCGCCGAAGAGGCTGGTGCCGCCGAGCACGACGGCGGTGATGCTGTCGAGATTCTCGGTCTGCCCGGCCTGCGGATCGCCGACGCCCGTGCGGGCGACCGACAGCAGCGCGGCGACGCCGTAGATCGCGCCCGCGAGCGTGTACACGGTGAGCAGGATCCGTTGCGACGACAGCCCCATCAGCCGCGCCGCTTCCGGATTGTTGCCGAGCGCGTACAGGTGGCGCCCCGGCACGGTTTCGCGCAGCACGAACCACGCGAGCCCGTACATCGCGAGCGCGAGCACCGTGCCGTAGGTCACTTCGGCGGGCCCGAAGCGGAACGTGCTGCCGAAGAACATGATCGCGTCCGGCAGGTTCGACACGCTTTCGGCGTTCGAATAGAGCTGGGTTGCCGCGAATGCGATGTTGAGGGTGCCGAGCGTGACGATGAACGCGGGCAGCTTGATCTTCGTGATCAGCACGCCGTTCAGCGCGCCGAACAGCATGCTCGCGCCGATCCCGCACAGGATCGCGAGCGCGGGCGGCACGCCGAGCGCGACCGCGAACTTGGTCATCACGATCGAGCCGAACGCCATCACCATCCCGCACGACAGATCGATGCCGCCCGTCAGCACGATCAGCGTCTGGCCGATCGCGATCACCGCGACCACCATCGTCTGCTGCAGGATCAGCGAGAAATTCTGGAACGAGAGGAAGCGGCTGCTCTGCGTGACGAAGAATGCGCAGGCGAGCACCAGCGCGAGCACCGGGCCGATCTCGGCGAGCGTCGGCAGGCGCTCGCCGAAACGCCCGGCGGGCGGCGCGGAGGATGAGGCGGTCATGGGCGGCTCCTGGTCGAAGGCGGCGCGGCGGCGCTTACTTGTTGCCCCAGCAGTTGTCGAGCCCGTACTGGGTCGTGTGGCTCGGCGCGCCGGCGAGCGGCCGATCGGTGATCAGCGTGACGCCGGTGTCGTGATAGCCGCCCGGCTTCTTGCCGGTCTTCGCGTATTCGACGCCCGCCGTCACACCCTGTTCGGCCATCTTCAGCGGATACTGCTGCGCGGTGGCGGCCAGCTGGCCCGCCTTCACGTTGCGCACGCCCTCGCAGCCGCCGTCGATCGACACGATCATCACGCTCTTGTCCTTGCCCGCGGCCTTCAACGCGCGATACGCACCCGCCGCGGCCGGTTCGTTGATCGTGTAGACGACGTTGATGTCGGGCGCCTTCTGCAGGCAGTTCTCCATCGCGGTCTGGCCTTTCGCCTGATCGCCGCGCGTGTCCTGGCTGCAGACGATCGACGGATCGCCATCCTTGACGCCGAAGCCTTTCAGAAAACCGTTGTGACGCAGGATGCCGACCGACACGCCGGGCGCGAGGTCGAGCGTCGCGATCTTCGCGGCCTTGCCGCCGAGCGCGGCCTTCGCGTATTCGCCGATCAACTGCCCGGCCTTGAAGTTGTCGGTGGCGAACAGCGCGTCGGTGGCCGTCTGCGGATCGGTCGGCGTGTCGAGCGCGATCACGAGCACGCCCGCATCGCGCGCCTTCTTCAGCGCGGGCACGATCGCCCGGGTGTCGCTCGGCGTGATCAGGATCGCCTTCGCGCCGGCCGTCACCATGTTTTCGATCGCGGTGACCTGGCTCGCGTTGTCGCCGTCGAACTTGCCGGCGGCGGTCATCAGCTTCGCGCCGTCCTTTTGCGCGGCTGCTTCCGCGCCCTGGCGCATCTTGACGAAGAACGGATTGGTGTCGGTTTTCGTGATCAGGCCGATCACGGGCGGATCCGCTGCGTGCGCGGCCGGGTTCAGGGACAGCGCAACGGCTGCGGAAAGTACGCCAAACGCGGCGGCACGCGAACGGAATTTCATCGGAACTGCTCCTTTTGTTGACGATGCGGTGAACCAAACCGGAACAAACGCGCGGCGCCTGCTGGCGCTCGATTAAATCAATCGGGTTTATTTAGTGCGGCGGCGGCTCGTGCTGTCAAGGAAGCGCGCGTGTTGCATCACCGCAGAAAAATGCGGCGCCAGAGCGGGCTCGCAAGACAATGATGGAGGCGGCGCCGCTTGTTGCGGTGCGGGAGGCGAACCGGGCGATGCGGGTAAATCGGGAGCATGCGGCGGCGGTGCGGGAGGCGTTACTCGAACGGGTAGTCGAACGAAATCTGCCGGTGATGGCGAATCGACAGCAGGACGATGTCCTCCGGGCGGTGCAGGTAGAGGATCAGGTAGTCGGGCAGCAGGTAGTCGGGCAGCAGGTAGTCGGGCAGCAGGTAGTCGCGCAATTCGCCGCGCGGGTCCGGCAGACTTTCAAGCTGGCCGGCGTCAGCTTAACCTCGCGCCGGGGAGACGGAACTCAGCCAATCGGCCAGCGCGACGAACGGCTCGCTGTCCGCCGTCTCGTCGGGCGCGACGAGGTAATAGCCCGCGTCGCTGGCCAGCCGCAGGTCCAGCGGCGCGCACAGCCGCCCGGACGCCAGCTCGTCGGCGACCAGCAGCGCGGGCATCAGCGCGACGCCCATGCCCGCGTGCGCGGCGGCCGACAACATGGTGAACAATTCATAACGCGGCCCGCGTACCGCGCGCACGTCGTGTTCGAGGCCGTGCGCGCGGAACCAGTCGCGCCACGCATCGGCGCGCGTCGACAGATGCAGCAGCGGCAATTCGAGCAGCGTGTCGCGGCTCAGCGGCGCACCGTCCGGCGGCAGCAGCGCCGGACAGCAGACCGGCACCATGTCGCCCTCCTGGAACAGCAGCCGGCCCTGGGTGCCGGGCCACAGCGCGTGGCCGAAGTAGATCGCCGCGTCGAATGGGGAGTCGCTGAACAGGAACGGCTCGGTGCGCACCGACAGGTTGACCGTGATGTCGGGCCGCAGCGCGCGGAATTGCGGCAGGCGGGGAATCAGCCACTGGCTCGCGAAGGTCGGCACGACCGCCAATTCGAGCGTTTCGCCGATGCCGCGCTGCGCCATCAGTTCGAGCGTGTCGCGCTCGATCCGCTCGAGATTCTTGCGCACCAGGGCGGCGTAATCGCGGCCGTGCGGCGTCAGGATCACCCGCTTCCTGATTCTCAGGAACAACGCGACACCCAGCCGTTCCTCGAGCGCCGTCACCTGCCGGCTCACCGCGCTTTGCGTCAGCGCCAGCTCGTCGGCCGCGCGGGTAAAGCTTTCGTGGCGCGCCGCCGCTTCGAAGATCTGCAGCGCCGCGAGGTTCGGAATGCCTTTTCTCATCGTAGGGAATCACGCGCGGTGACGCGAGTTGGTGAGTTTTTGGAATGAACTGGTGAGTTTATATCAGTTGCCCGACGGCATGTGAGCCCTGAAAATGGCCCTGATTATTTTTCCACTGCGCGTTTTTCGGCCATTTCGGTGCCGGAATCGACCGAAAATCCACGGATAGATTCATGAATGCCAATCTCGACGCTTTACTTGCCGCCGTGTGCGAATCACCCGTCGTCGACGAATTAATGCGACTGATGCATGTTCCGGCACGTTTCGCGCACGGCGAGCCGGGCGTCGTGACCCGGGCCGAGCTGGCGCAGGCGCTCAACATGGCGCTGTTCGCCGATCTGCTGGCGCGCGTGCCGACCGGGCGGGCCTATACCGGCGACGTCGCGCGCGACGGCGGCCGGGTGACGTTCGACCACGGCGCGTTGCGCACCGTGCGCTGGGCGTCGTGCGGCGCGCTGCCCCCGGGCGAGGCGGCGTTCACGCGTATCCTGCGGCCGCTCGGCTACCGGCTGAACGGCACCTATCCGCTCGACCGGCTCAAGATGACGGGCCGCTCGTATGCGCATCTCGATGCGCCCGACCAGATCGCGCAGTATTTCGTCAGCGAACTGCATCCCGAACGTTTCAGCGAAGGATTCCGGCAGGCCGTGACCCGGGTGCTCGGCACCTCGGTCGATCCGCTGACGCCGCAGGCCGTCGCGACGCTCGCCGAACTCGAGCGCGACGCGTGCCTGCCGCTGGCCGACGCGTGCGCGCTGCTGCCGGTGCTGGCGCGCTGTTTCGGCCGCCAGCATGCGACGCCGCGCCTCGCCGACTACGAGGCGCTGCTCGCCGAATCGGCCGAGATGGCATGGATCGCGACCGAGGGCAACGTGTTCAATCACGCGACCGACCGGGTGGCCGACGTCGACGCGGTCGCGGCCGCGCAGCGTGCGCTCGGGCGGCCGATCAAGGCGGCGGTCGAGGTATCGAAATCGGGCCGGGTCCGGCAGACCGCGTTCCGCGCCGATCCCGTCCGGCGCCGCTTCGTCGGTGCGGCGGGCGAAACCGTCGAGCGCGACGTGCCCGGCTCGTTCTACGAATTCATCACGCGCGACGTCGTGGAGGACCGCGAGTCCGGCCGCGCCGCGCTCGATCTCGGCTTCGACGCGGGCAACGCGACCGGCATCTTCAAGATGACCGCCGCCGCCTGACGCGCGCCCGGACCCGCTCATGACGCCCGCCGCCTATCCGTTCGCCGCGCCGTTCGCCGATCCGCAAGGCTCGCCGATCCGCGAGCTGTTCCGGCACCTGGGCAAGCCCGGCATGATCTCGTTCGCGGGCGGCTATCCGTCGCCGGACCTGTTCGACCGGGACGGCATCGCCGCCGCATTGGCCGACGCGTGCCGCGACGATCCGGTTGCCTGCTTCCAGTACGGCGACACCGCCGGCTCGCCCGGCTTGCGCCGCTCGCTGGTCGCATGGATGGCGCAGGCGCGCGGCGTGTCGTGCGACGCCGAGCAGGTGCTGGTCACCACCGGCTCGCAGCAGGGTTTCGACCTGCTGCTGCGCGTGCTGATCGCCCCGGGCGACGCGGCGTTGGTCGAGGCGCCCGCCTATCCGGCGGCGCTGCAGGCGTTGCGGCTCGCGGGCGCGCGGATCGTGCCGGTGCCGACCGACGAGCACGGCATCGAACCCGACGCGCTGCGCGCGCTGCTGGCCGCGTGGCCGAGCGCCGAGCGGCGGCCGAAGCTGCTGTACACGGTGCCGACGTTCGCGAACCCGACCGGCGCGACGCTGCCGCCCGGACGTCGCGCGGCGCTCGCGCAGCTGGCGGTCGAACACGGTTTCGTGCTGATCGAGGACGATCCGTATGCGGACCTGCGTTTCGCGGGCGAGCCGGTTGCGCCGATCCTTGCGTGCAGCGGCGCGGCCGCGTGGACCGTCTACCTCGGCAGCCTGTCGAAGGTCGTCGCGCCGGGGTTGCGGATCGGCTGGGCCGTCGCGCCCGCCGCGATCGCGCGGCGGATGATCGTCGCGAAGCAGACGAGCGACCTGTGCACGGCGCCCTTCGCGCAGGAGGCGATGCGCCGCTATCTCGACAGCGGCCGTCTGGCCGCCCACCTGCGCACGATCGCGCACACCTACGGCAGCCGCTGCCGCGCGATGACGCGCGCGCTGCGGCAATTCGTGCCGGAGGACGTCGAATGGCGCGAGCCCGCGGGCGGCATGTTCGTCTGGGCGCGCCTGACGGGCGGCCGCGACGCGGGCGAGGTGCTCAAGCGCGCGCTCGAACACAACGTGATGTACGTGCCGGGCCGCGCGTTCTATGCGAGCGATGCCGATCCGGCCAGCCTGCGGCTGTCGTTCGCGGCGCCGGGCGAGGCGGAGATTTTCGAAGGCGTGCGGCGCTTGCGCGCGGCGCTGGCGGCACGGTAGGCCCGTGCCGCGCGGCGACGCTTGCATGCGGCGCGCGAACGCGTTCCAATCGATCCATGCATGGCGGCGATGCCGCACCGATCAACCTGTCCCTCAAGACCTCAAGAGGAAGTGATGCAATTCAACGACATTCTCGCGACGCTAGACATCGATCTCTCGCAGTGGAAGGGCGGCGCGCTGACCGCCCGCTCGCCGCTCGACGGCGCGACCTTGGCGACGCTCGCCGTCGACAGCGCGGCCGACGCCGAACGGAAGATCGACGCGGCGCACGCCGCGTTCCTCAAGTGGCGCACGGTGCCCGCGCCGGTGCGCGGCGAGCTGGTGCGCGTGTTCGGCAACGTCCTGCGCGAGCACAAGCGCGCGCTCGGCCGCCTCGTCACGCTCGAGGCGGGCAAGATCGAGTCGGAAGGGCTCGGCGAAGTGCAGGAAATGATCGATATCTGCGATTTCGCGGTGGGTCTGTCGCGTCAGCTGTACGGCCTGACGATCGCATCCGAGCGGCCCGGCCACCGGATGATGGAAACCTGGCACCCGCTCGGCGTGTGCGGCGTGATCTCGGCGTTCAACTTCCCGGTCGCGGTATGGGCATGGAATGCCGCGCTCGCATTCGTGTGCGGCGACCCGGTCGTGTGGAAGCCGTCCGAGAAGGCGCCGCTGACCGCCATCGCCTGCCACACGCTGTTCGGCAAGGCGCTGCGCGAATTCGAGAAGACCCACCCGGGCGTCGCGCCGGAAGGTCTGAGCCAGCTCGTGATCGGCGCGCGCGATGCCGGCGAGGTGCTGACCACGTCGCCGAAGGTGCCGCTCGTGAGTGCGACGGGCAGCGTGCGGATGGGCGTCGAGATCGCGAAGGTGCTGAGCCAGCGGCTCGCGCGCAGCATTCTCGAACTGGGCGGCAACAACGGCATGATCGTCGCGCCGAGCGCGGATCTCGATCTCGTGGTGCGCGCGGTGACGTTCGCGGCGGTCGGCACGGCCGGCCAGCGTTGCACGACGCTGCGCCGGCTGATCGTGCATCGCAGCGTGGCGGATCAGCTGCTGCCGCGTCTGGAAAAGGCGTTCGCGACCGTGACGGTCGGCGATCCGCTTGAAGCGGGCACGCTGGTGGGGCCGCTCGTCGATCGCGCGTCGTTCGACGCGATGCAGAAGGCGCTTGCCGATGCGCGCGAGCAGGGCGGCGAGGTGAAGGGCGGCGAGCGCGTCGAGCGCGGCCACGCGGATGCGTACTACGTGCGTCCGGCGCTCGTGCGGATGCCGGCGCAGACCGCCGTCGTGAAGCGCGAGACTTTCGCGCCGATCCTGTACGTGCTCGTCTACGACGATTTCGATGCGGCGCTTGCGCTGCACAACGCGGTGCCGCAGGGGCTGTCGTCGTCGATCTTCACGAACGACATGCGCGAGGCCGAGCAGTTCATGTCGGGCGCGGGCAGCGATTGCGGGATCGTCAACGTCAACATCGGCACGAGCGGCGCGGAGATCGGCGGTGCGTTCGGCGGCGAGAAGGAGACGGGCGGCGGCCGCGAATCGGGCTCGGATGCGTGGAAGAACTACATGCGCCGCGCGACGAATACGATCAACTACAGCCGCGAACTGCCGCTGGCGCAGGGCGTGAAGTTCGACGTGTGACGACGCATGCGCGTCCCGCGAGGGAGGCGCGGCGGTCGCGCCGATGACGCGCGGCCGCCGTACCGCGAACGAGGCCCGGATTCCGATCCGGGCTTTTTTCTTGTCGGGGCGCATGTCCGCCGGGCGTCCCGGGCGGCATCGCGTCGGATTTCTGGCGGGCTACGCGGTGCTGCCGATCAACCGGCACCTGAAGCTGCGCCGCCTTCTCGAAGGATTGAAGCCGGTGCTGATCATTCCGCTACTGTCGACGCTGATCGTCGGACTGCCGATGATCTACGTGGTCGGCACGCCGATGGCGGCCGCGCCGCCTGCGCTCGAAACCCGGCTGCGTTCGATGCGGGCCGGCCGCGCCGTGACGTTCGGGCTGACCGTCCGCGCGCCGAGCCCGGATCGGACGTTGCGCTTCATGGAGGAGCGATCCGCCGACGCGGCGGATCGGATCACGCCGACGGCGCGCGAGGGCGCGACCGGCGGGCGAGGCGGCGCGAGCAATCCGCGCCGCGAAATCAGTGATGGGCGTAGGTGTCCTGCGACGGCGTTTTACGCGCGTGATGCTTGCGGTGCTTCTTTTTCGCGTGCTTCGGATGATGCGCCGGCGCGGCGGGTGCTTGCGCGGCGCCGTTCATGGCCGGCTGGGACGGGGCCTGTGCATGGGCGGGGGCCGGCGCGGCCGATCCGTTGCCCGGCAGCGTCGATTGGCCTTCGCCGAACTGATAGGTGGTGGTCTGCGCGTAGGCGGCCGCGGTGGTCGCGAGTACGGCGCATGCGCCGGCCAACAGCTTGGAAACCTTCATCGATGATCCTCCCGGATAAGCAAGGCGCAGAGCATAACGCGGCTCGGCCGTTCATTTGTGTCGGTTCGCTGACATTACATCATCTTTGACAATTCCATTCGTTCACCTGCGTATCCGCGCCCGGATCGTCAGATAGCGTCAAGTCGCGCGCGGTGCCGGACATGGGCGCCGCCGCGCGTCGGCGAGAGAGGATCACGGTGCGGGCGGCAGGCTCTGCAGCATCAGCGTTTGCGGATTCGACAGCGTGATGCCGGACGCGCGCAGCTGCTTGAGAATCTCGAACAGCAGGTCGCTTTTCGTCGTCGATGCGATCCGCGGGCTGCTCACGTAGCCCGTCACGCTCAACGTGATGCCGTCGGGCGACAACTGGCTGAACGTCACCGACGGCGCGGGCTTGTCGAGGATCGACGGGTGTTCCTCGTAGGCGCTGAGCAGCAGGTCGCGCACCTGCTCGGGGTCGGTGTTCAGCGGAAACGTCAGCATCAGGGTCGCGACGCCCTGCGTGCTGTTGCCCATCGTCACGTTGCGCAGGTTTTGCGAGATCAGCTGCGAATTCGGCACGATCACGGTCGAGCGGTCGCTCAACTGGATTTCGGTGGCGCGTACGTTGATGCGGCGGATGTCGCCCTCGACGCCGCTGATGCTGACCATGTCGCCGACCTTGACCGGCCGCTCGGTCAGCAGGATGAGTCCCGACACGAAGTTCTTCACGATCTCCTGCAGCCCGAAGCCGATCCCGACCGACAGCGCGCTGACGATCCATGCGAGGTTGTTCCATTTGACGCCGAGCAGCGCCAGCGTCATCAGCACGATCAGCACGTAGCCGATGTTGCTGAACAGCGTGACGAGCGACACGCGCATGCCGGGATCCATGCCGAGCGTCGGCAGGAATTCGGTGTCGAGCCAGCGCCGCACCGAGCGCAGCACGTAGAAGCCGACCGCGAGCGCGATCACCGCGTTCAGGATCCGGTCCGGCACGATGTTGAGCGCGCGCAGCTTCTCGCCGCCGAGCATCGCGAGCAGGCTGTCGAGCAGGTCGCCCGGCGTCGTGCCGAAGCCGCCCGTCGACAGCGCCAGCACGGCGAGCAGCAGCAGCACGCTCGTGCCGATCCCCGACAGGACCGTCGATGCCTGGGAGAGATGGCTGTCGCCGAGCCCGAACAGGTGCTTGATGAGCTTGCCGCTCGAGTGGTTGGCGGAGAACAGGCTCTCGCAGATGTCGCGGGTCAGCTGGGTGAGCAGGTAGAGGCTGCACAGCACGATCTCGAACCAGACCAGTTCGTAGGTGATGAAACGAGCGACGGTGATGTAGCCGATCAGCAGCGCGATCAGCGACGCGACGACGGCCAGCGTGACCGCCGCATGGATCAGGCCGGCCAGCGTCGAGCGCGCCTCGGGCGGCTCGCCCGCCGCGGCGAGCGCGGTGCGTACGCGATTGGCGCGCAGCAGCGACGCGCCGATCGTCAGCACGACGACCAGCGACACGATGCCTCGGCCGAACAGCGTGACCTGCAGGCTGGTGTCGGCGATCCGGTTGATCTGCTCGAGCGTGCCGGCGACCAGCAGCAGCGCGGCCAGCGCGGCGGGGAACGGCTTCATCGCGAGCGCGACCGGATCGGCGAGCGCCGGCAGCCGCCACGAAGGACGGCGCGTGCACAGCAGCGCGCGGCCCAGGCCCGCGATCAGCGCGCAGGCGAGCGTCAGCTTCGCGAAGCCCTCCGCCATGTCCTCCAGCGCGGGCGTCAGGTCGTAGCGGCGCATCAGCGCGATGTAGAGGATCTGCACCGCGAAGCCGGTCGCGAGCACCGTCGCGAGTACGGTCGACAGCGCGAGCGCGCTGCGGCGCAGGCGGGTTTCCGGCAGCTGGGTAAGGCTCACCCAGGCGAGCCCGCGTTCGAGGGAGCGGCGTCCGGCCGTCCAGACGGCGAACGCGAGGATCAGCAGCAGCGCGGTGACGACGCGTTGCCCGGGCTGCCAGGCCGCGCGCAGCATGTCGCGGAGGTCCGCGTCGAATGCGTCGAGGCGCTGCAGGTCCTCGGGCTGCGGCTGATAGAGCGGCGCCCAGAACTGCGCGCCGAGAATGCTGCCGGAGCGTAGCGCGAGCTGGTCCCTCAGCAGGCTGCGGCGCAGCTTCGCGAACTGCTGGGTGAGGTTGACGAGGTTGTCCTTTTCGTCGGCGGCCTGTTTCAGTTCCGCGTCGAGCTGCGCCTTGCGGGCGTTCAGGCCGGCGCGCTGCTGGGCGACCGCGGGCGTTTCCGGCGCGTTTCCGGCGGCGGGCGGCGGACCGAGCACGTCGAGCTGGGCCTGCAGCTGCGCGCGCTGCGGGAGCAGCGCGGCCGTCAGCTTGTCGACGTCGGTGGTCAATTCCTGGGTGGCGTCGTCGAGCGCGTCCAGCTGCTTGCTGCTCGTCGCGGTCGAGGTCTGCTGCTTGATGTGGTCCTGCTCGGTCTGCATCCGCTTCAGTTCGGCGACCACGTCGTCGTGGGACAGCGGCGGGGCGGACGGGGCGCCGACGCTGGTGGTGGACGCCGGGGACGGGAATGCCGACGCGGTCGCGACCGCGATAGGCAGGACATTCAACAGGACGAGCAGCGCGAGACAGCGCGCGAATTTCGATAGGGCGGACATGGATAGGGATAACCTTACGTTCAGCTGACGATGTGGGCAGCTGCAATGCGTCCGTAGATTGCCACGGTTCGGCGGATCGTTCGCGATGAACGGGGCGCGTGCGGGGCCCGGCCCGGCGAACCCGCGCCGAGCATGCCGGCGCGGGTGTCGGCGGAACGCCGGACGATAGCGCCGATTGACGCGCAAGGGGCGGCCGGTGCAAAGACCGTTACGTCATTTACACAAGCCGCCGCCTCGCGCGGCGGACGGCGAAGCATGCGAACGGTTTCCCGCCGGTCCATGCGCGGCACGCCCGCGCGGGTTCGCGGGAATGCGCGACCGGGCCCGCCCGCGCCGGTAAAATGCGCGAACATGCGAACCGGGCGCGCCCGGAGGCACACGACAACATCGACCAGGAGACACGCTTACGATGGCCGTAACGGAAACCACCCCTCGGGCGCCCGCGACACCCGCTTCATCGCTCGACGCCGGCAGCCTCTCGGCCCGGCTCGACCGTCTGCCCGCCACCCGCAGCATCTGGAAGCTGGTGATCCTGCTGAGTCTCGGCTTCTTTTTCGAGCTCTACGATCTGCTGTACAGCGGCTATGTCGCGCCCGGTCTGGTCAAGAGCGGGATCCTGACGGCAACGACGCATGGGCTGTTCGGCACGACGGGCGTCGCGAGCTTCATCGCCGCGCTGTTCGCGGGGCTGTTCATCGGAACGATCGCGTGCGGCTTCCTGGCCGACCGGTTCGGCCGGCGCGCGGTGTTTACCTGGTCGCTGCTGTGGTACACGGCCGCGAACGTCGTGATGGCGTTCCAGGACACGGCGGCCGGGCTGAATGTCTGGCGCTTCGTCGTCGGCCTCGGGCTCGGCGTCGAGATGGTGACGATCGGCACCTACATCTCCGAACTCGTGCCGAAGCAGATCCGCGGTCGTGCTTTCGCGTGCGAGCAGGCGGTGGGTTTCGTCGCGGTGCCCGTCGTCGCGTTCCTCGCGTATCTGCTGGTGCCGCACGCGCCGTTCGGCATCGACGGCTGGCGCTGGGTCGTGTTGATCGGCGCGCATGGCGCGATCTTCGTCTGGTGGATTCGCCGGCAACTGCCGGAAAGTCCGCGCTGGCTCGCGCAACAGGGGCGGCTCGACGAAGCCGACCGGATCGTCACCGCGCTGGAGGTGAAGGTGGCCGCCGAGTACGGCAAGCCGCTGCCGCCGCCCGCGCCGGCCGAACCCGTGCCCGGGCGCGGCAGCTTCCGCGACATGTGGGTGCCGCCGTACCGCAAGCGCACGCTGATGTTGACGCTCTTCAACGTGTTCCAGACGGTCGGCTTCTACGGCTTCGCGAACTGGGTGCCGACGCTGCTGATCAAGCAGGGGATCACGATCACGACGAGCCTGATGTATTCGAGCCTGATCGCGCTGGCCGCGCCGATCGGGCCGCTGATCGGCCTCGCGATCGCCGACCGCTTCGAACGCAAGACGACCATCGTCGCGATGGCGGGCGCGGCGATCGTCTGCGGGCTGATGTTCAGCCAGGCGTCGGCCGCGTGGCTGCTGGTCGGGCTCGGCATCTGCCTCACGCTCGCGAACAACATCATGTCGTACAGCTTCCACGCGTATCAGGCCGAGCTGTTCCCGACCGCGATTCGTGCGCGGGCGGTGGGCTTCGTCTATTCGTGGAGCCGCTTCTCGGCGATCTTCACGTCGTTCGCGATCGCGGCGGTGCTGAAAGGCTTCGGCACGGCGGGCGTGTTCGTGTTCATCGCGGGGGCGATGGCCGTGGTGATGGCCTCGATCGGCCTGATGGGGCCGCGCACGAAGGGTATCGCGCTCGAAAAGATTTCCAGCTGAAACGGCGCACGCAAAAAAGCCGGAGCGCTTGCGCGGCTCCGGCTTTTTTTGCGTCCGCGCGGACGCGGTCCGCTAGGCTTCCAGGGCCAGCAGCGCGAACGACGCCAGCCAATGCTCGCCCATGTAGTCGCCGGCCACATGCGCGAGCGCGCCCGACAGATGGATGTCCGCCGCTTCGATCAGCACGGCCTTGCGGGCGTCGCCTTCCGGCAGCGCGCGCGACAGGGCCCGCTGGCACCACGCGCGGCTCAGGTTCAGGCCATCGAGATGCGCGATCTTGCCGTCGGTCCGGTCGGTGACGGTGGCCGGCGTGAACAGCGTGGCCGGACGGCGTTCGGCCAGCTCGGGCAGGAAGCGCGCGAACCAGCCGTCGAATTCGGCGGCGGGCAGCACGCGGCGCATCAGTTCGGCTTCCATCAGCGCGGGCGACAGGAACTCGTCGCCGCTCGGCTCCCATGCCTGACAGCCCGCATCCTGCAGATGCCAGCGCCGCGCCGTTTCGACGATGATGGATTCGAGCGCGCCGTGTCGGGTCTGCCGTGCGAAATCGAGCGCGAGCGACAGCGCGAACGCGGTGTTGAAGTGCGTGCCGACCCGCAGCGGATACGTCGCTTTCGGCAGGAATTCCGTGAAGCGATCGACGAAGAGGGCGGTGAGCGGCGCGAGGGTGCGCGACCAGCGCTGCCCGTCGGGCGAATTCATCGATGCGAGCTGCGCGGACAGCGCCAGCAGCCAGCCCCAGCCATACGGCCGCTCGAAGCCGCGGTTGTGCGGCAGGTTCAGGTAGGCGGCTTCGCCCGCGACCTTGTCCGCCGTGAAATGCGCATCGACCACCTGCGCGATGCGCGCGGCTTCCGGCAGATCCGGATAGCGCGCGAGGAGCCGCGTGACGAGCCAGTAGCCGTGGACGCACGAGTGCCAGTCGTAGCTGCCGTAGAAGACGGGATGCAGATCGCGCGGTCCCTGGACGTCTTGCGGGCCTTCGAGGCAGTGCGTGAGTTTGTTCGGGTATTCGCGCGTCAGATGGTTGAGCGCGAGGTTCGCGAATTGCGAGGCGATAGCGGGCGTCAGCAGGGGCGTGGTCACGGCGAGCGGGGTGTCGGGTGGAGAAGCGCCGTTCTTGCGAGGCGGCGGGCCGTCGACATGTTACCGCGCGGCACGCGGCATGGTATGGGGCGCCGGCCCCGCGTCGCGCGCCGCTCGTCAGCGGCCGCAGCCCAACTGCCGGTAGCGCGCTTCGAGCGCGGCGCGCCGGTCGTCCGGGTTCTGCTGGCCGCGCGGCGGCTTGGCTGCCATGCGGGCGTCGGCGAGCGGCGATGCGCCGCCCGGCGCGAGGAGCCCGGCCGCGGGCCGAGTGCCCTGACTTCCGGCCCCGGCGGGAGCGGACGGTGTGCCGAATGAGCGGGATTGGGCGGGCGCGAGGCCCGGCGACATCGCGGCTTGGGACAGGGCATTCATCTGCGCGGCCAAGGCCTTGCAATCGGCGGCGCGACCTTGCGTGCGGGCGGGCGGGGGCGAGGCGTTGTGCTGGCCCGGCGCGGCGAATTGCAGTTGCGGAGGCGGCAGGGCCTGGGTGGGTCGCAGTCCGAACTGCTGCTTCGGAGACGGCAGCGCTTGCGCGGGCTGCAGACCGAACTGGGCGGCGGCGGGTGTGCAGGTGACGAGCGCGGCGGCGAAGCCCGCCACGCGGAGGATCGTGAATTTCATGTGGGACATGGATGGCATGAATGCCGGGTCCGGCGCGCGATCTTCTCACGCCGGACCCGCGCGCGTCGATAGGCGGGCGGGGCGGATGGGGGCGCGCCGGGGCCGGAGAGGGCGCGATTGCCGATGGGTATTGTGTCCGGAGTGCACAGGGTGGTGTGTCCCGGGCGATGCGCGCTGCCGTTTCTGCGCATCGTCGGGCGCGTCATTCGGGGCGCTTCCTCCTACTCGGCATCGAGACACGACGCTCAATTCCGTCCGCGGCGAGGCGTTGTCGGGGCGGAACCCTTCAGCTAGCGCCGTTGCCCACGGGGCTGAGGCATCTGCATCGGCTGCGCGCAACGCGCGCAGCCGGGCCGGCCCGGCCCTCGCCGCCCTTCACTCCAGCTTGGTGGCCAGCCCCTTCAACCCCGCGATCACCACCAGCAGCGCGCGACCGTGCTCTTCCGAGCCGTCCCACGCCTCGACGATCGCGTCGCGCAGCAAATCGTTGTAGCCGTCCATCCGCCGTCCCGGCGGCGGCACCCCCACTCCATAGAAACTGCATAGCTTATTGAATGGCGCGCTTCTGCGCAGCCGACGCCCTTTCGACAGTCGAAGTCGCGAGACGGTGGGCTGGCTGACTCCGGAAAGCCTTGCTATTTCGCTGGATGAGCGCGTATCCGCCGTCAATCGGCTCAACAGATCCTGCACCGGAAATTTAGTGTCTAGCGTTCCCATGGTATGCATTATACTTATACATTAACGAATATTGAATTGCTCGTTCAATCTCCGGCGAGCAGCAGCATCCCGAGAAAGTCGATGACACTGAAACACCTGCCCCCCACGTTTTGCTGGACCAAGCTCGGCGCCGAGTCCGGCGAGGAATTGCCGACCACCGTGCTCCGCAAGGAATGGGAGCGCAGGCTGGGCGGCGGGCGGTTTCTGTGGGGCATCGGGCAATCGCTCGGCAGCAGCGCGCAGATCGCCGCGCACCGCACGGGCTCGCTGATCGCGTTGTTTTCTCCCGTGGCGAGCAAGCCCCGGCCGGGTGACTGGAAGCGGGAAGATTCGCTGTTGTGGAATGCGTGGATCGACGCGAGCGGCCAAGTGCGCCAGTTGCCGCCCCATGCCTTCATCGCCAGCCGCGCGACGCTGCCGTCGGGGCGCCCTCGGGCGTCGCATTACGCGCTGGTGTGCGCGTCGCCGACGGAGCTGTGCATCGGCACCCGGCTGCGGGTGTACCCCGACCATCTGCGCAGCGTGAGCACCGGCAAGCCGCTGGGCGCCGCGCAAGGCAGCGCGGTGGTCGATTACATCGGGCGGACGGAGGAGCAGACCGGCAAGAGCTATCCGCTCGCGCTGTCGGTCGAACTGGAGGCGCCGTATGTCGTGCGGCTCACGCAGCCCAGCGTGCTCAAGGCGCGCGATCTGGCGGAGATCAACAAGGCGTCGCGCGAAGGCGATTTCGAGACGTTTGCCGACCTGGTGCGGCGCTTGCGCAGCCGGCCGGCCGCCGAGCAGGCACGAGGCTTCACGCGGGATCTGTTCGATCTGCCGGCGAGCGAGCCGGTCGCTTCGTTCGGCGGCGCGCACGCGCATGCGCGGCATGCCTGGTAATCGACATACGCCCGATTGAACGCGTGACGCAGGACGGACAGGAACAGGAATGGGAGATCGACCCGCTCCGGCGGGCGCAGGAACGTGTTGCACGCTCGTCCGGCAGCCTGAGCGGGACGGGGTGAAATTCGGCTCGATGCGGGATTCGTTGCGGCGGATGCATGTGGGAACGGACGCCGGCGGGACTCGCGCATTGCGCATGCTCAGGCTTGGCTTACCCCACTTTGCAACCGGAGGGAGGAAGGTTCATGTCGATCATCACCCATTCGCGAGAAGCCCTGGCCGCGCAGCGTTTCGTCGAGGCGACGCGAAACGTCGATCTCGCTTTCCGCGCGATGCGCGGCGACGGCGAGGACGAATCCTCGAGCGTCGAATATGCGGCGGCGATGTCGCGGCTGGATCGGGCGCTGGACGAACTGGCCCGGGCGCAGGAGTTGTTCGATTCGGCCGTGAGCGTGCGGGGGCGGCGGGGGAATTGAGCGCGACGGGCGGGCGAGTGCGATCGCCTGCTTTGGGGTTCGATGACCTGCATGCCGTGTGCCGGGCACCCGCCTGCAAGGTGGTTCGCATCGAGCGGCCCGTCGATCGCGTGTGCGATGGCGGGCCTTGGCACGCGGGGCGTCCGTGCGCTTTCGCGACGACGTGCCGCCGATTGTCCATCGCGATCCTCACTCGCCGACGCGCGTTTGCCCGCCGCGTCGGCTGTCCCGATTGATCTCTTCACCGTTTTCATCTTTTCCGTCGAGCGCCGCCGGATCGATTCGCGTCGCTCCGGCGGCGGGTCCGCTCGTGGCGCCATGGCGGAAGATCAATGCGTCGAGCATCGTGCCCGCGACCTGCCGATCTTCGCTCGACATCGCGCGCAATGCCTCCAGCCGGAAATGAAATGCGTCGTCCGGGCCGCGTTCCCCCTTGCCGAACAGCAGCGCATCGCTGCTGACGGCCAGCGCCGTCACCAGCCGCCTGAATACTTCGAGGGTGGGAAGGTCGGTGCCGCCTTCATAGCGGCGAATCTGACCGACATGAATGCGCGATCGCGCAGCTAGTTGAATCTGATTCAAGCCGCGTTCCTTGCGGAACGTCGCGATGCGTTTTCCAAAATCCATATCCGCCATCCTGAGTTGCTGATCCGCGCTGCTGGGTGCCGACAGGCATCGACCCAATATAGCTCGGGGGACGAGCACGGAGGCACCCGTTCGGTGCGTTTGGCGTGACGTTGGCCGAACGGGATAAGGTAATCGCCATGCCGCTTGCGACTAGGTCAAGCGATCGAGGACAGTGAGCTTCGCGCTGTTTGGGCGAGAGAATCGGAAGGCCGACGGTGCTTGAATCGGCCGGGCAGGGCAAGCGGCAAGCGGACGTCGGGCGGCCGCCCGCAACCATGACGGGAGACGGCCGGAACGCCGCGGATCGCCGTTGCGTCACGGCAGCAACGGCAGCGGTTCGACCTTCCCGACGATGAACAGATACGACAGCGCGCCGACGATGCAAAGTGTGCCGGCGACGGTCAGCGGGACGACGAACGAGCCGCCGGTGATCGAGAGCATGGCCCCGGTAAACGTCGTGATGAAGATGCCCGCCAGATTGCCCGCGAAATTCTGAATGCCGCCGAGCGATGCGACGTGTGCCGGCGTCGGCGCCACTTCGCCGACCAGCGTCCATACGTTGGCGCCGGCGAACGACAGGCTCGCATAGGCCAGCGCGAACAGCGCAAGACAGGCCCAGACGCTTTGGACGAACACCGACAGGGCGATCGACGACGAAAGCAGCATGCCGGCCACCAGGCAGGTCTTGCGTGCGGCCGTGGCGCTCCATCCCCGCTTGAACAGGCTGTCCGACACATAGCCGCCGAGCCAGCCGCCGGGAATGGCCAGCAGCGCGGGCAGCATGCCCCATGTGCCCAGCGAGGCGAGCGAGAAGCCTCGCGATTGCAGGAGGTAGCTGGGGAACCAGGTGATGAAGAAGTAGATGGCGAAGTTCAGGCAGAACAGGCCGATCATCATGCCCCACACCGTGCGGTACCGGAACAGGCCGAGCCACGAGATCGAGCCGGCCGTGCGCGCGGCGACAGGCGCTGCGCGTTGCGCGAGCAGCGCGTCGACGGCCTCGGGCGCGATGGCGCGATACTGCTCCGGGTCCCGGTAGATGAACCACCAGGCCAGCGCCCAGACGAGCCCGAGGCTGCCCGTCACGGCGAACGAGCCGCGCCAGCCGACCACGGAGATCAGCCATGCCACCAGCGGGAGAGACAACGCGGATCCCACGCGCGAGCCGCTGTCGAAGATGCTGCTCGCCAGCCCGCGCTCGCTGCGCGGGAACCAGTTGAACGCGACCTTCGCGAAGGAGGGGATCGCTCCGGCCTCGCCGACGCCGAGCATCAGCCGCATGCCGACCAGTTGCCCGAGGCCGCGGGCCGCGCCGGTCGCGACCGTGAAGATCGACCACCAGCCGACCGCCAGCGCGAGGCTCACGCGCACGCCGACCTTGTCGATGAACCATCCCGCCGGCAGTTGCAGGAATGCGTAGGTCCAGAAGAATGCGCTCAGGACGAGCCCCATGCCGAAGGCATCCAGACCCAGATCCGCGCGGATGCCAGGCGCCGCGATCGCCAGGTTTGCCCGGTCGATGAAATTGATGACGTTGGCCAGGAAGCACATGAAGATCATGGCCCATCGGATGTTTGGCATGCGTGGTCTCCTCGCCGGGTTGAGGCGATCGAGCGGCGTGCGAAACGATTCGCCCCGCTTTCTTTCGATTGACGATGGGTGCGCGAGCGGTCAGGACAGTTTGTCCATCGCTTCCCAGAGCCCGTTGAGGTACACGGCGCCCAGGGCGCGATCGTACAAACCGTAGCCGGGCTTGCCTGTCTCGCCCCAGATCATGCGGCCGTGATCCGGCCGGACGTAGCCGGTGAAGCCCGTGTCGTGATACGCCTTGACGATCGCGGCGATGTCGAGGGACCCGCAGCTCGAGAGGTGGGCCGATTCCTCGAAGTCCCCGTCGGGCGAGACCTTCACGTTGCGGATGTGCGCGAAGTGGATGCGGCCCATGCCGCCGAACTCGCGCACGAGGGCCTCGACATCGTTCTGCGGTCCCGCGCCGAGCGAGCCGGAGCACAGCGTGAGGCCATTGGCCGGCGTATCCACGATCTTCAGGATGCGAGCCAGGTCGTCGCGATTTTTCACGATGCGAGGCAGTCCGAAGATCGGCCGAGGCGGATCGTCGGGATGAATCGCCATCTTCACGCCTGCCTGTTCCGCGACCGGCACGACGGCCTTCAGGAAGTATTCGAGATGCGCCCAAAGCCGCGCCTCGTCGACGCCGCGATAGTCGGCGAGCAGCGCCCGCAACGCTTCCGGCTTGTAGCTCGAATCCCAGCCGGGCAGCGCGATGCCCTTGTCCGGATCGATCTCCTCGATGTCCTTGGTGCTGAATGCGAGACAGGTCGAGCCATCCTCCAGCGTCTTCGAGAGCTCGGTGCGCGTCCAGTCGAACACCGGCATGAAGTTGTAGCAGACGACCTTGATGCCGGCGGCGCCGAGATGGCGGATCGTTTGCTGATAGTGAGCGATGAGCCGGTCGCGGCCGGGCTTTCCGAGCTTGATGTCTTCGTGAACGGGCACCGACTCGACGACTTCGAACCGCAGGCCCGCCTGCTCGATGGCCGATTTCAGCGCCGCGATCTTCTCCGGCGGCCAGACCTCGCCGACCGGCTCGTCGTAGATGGCGGACACGATGTGCGTCATGCCGGGAATCTGGCGGATGGACTGGAGCGTGACGGGATCGGATTCGCCATACCAGCGGAAAGACATCTTCATTGCGGGACTCGCGCGGAGGGTGAATGAACGCCGGAGCCGGACGCGCGAACGCGGCCGGCCCGACTGCCTGGTGCAGTATCTTTGGTATACCAATTTGCAGCCATAGTGGTTTACCAGTTCTGTCTTGCGCTGTCTGGAGATCGGGCGTGCGTTATCGCCATGCGAGGGGTTTTTACTGGCTAAAATGTCGAAGTGGCATACCATTTTCGACATCCGTGACGGCGAGCCGTTGCACAGTGCGCAGATCGCGAGTCCTTCATGAATGACATTTCCTCCACGCCAGGCCGGCCGGAAGCCGAGGCTTCGGACCGTTCGTACTTCGGGCTGGCGAAACAGGTACACCGGCTGATCGCGGCCGGCGATTTCGCGACCGGGGCGAGGCTGCCCTCCGAACGGGCGCTGGCCGACCGGTTCGGCGTGAGCCGCACGCAGGTTCGCGAGGCCATCATCGCGCTCGAGGTTCAGGGCATCGTGGAAGTGCGCCTCGGCTCCGGCATCTACGTTTCGGCGGTCGAGGGCGCGAGGCCGGTGACGTTCGATCTGCCCCATGGCCCCGGGCCGATCGAGACGCTGCGCGCGCGCGTATTGATCGAGTCGGAGGTGGCGGCACTGGCCGCCGCCGAGCGCAAGGACGGCGATCTCGATCGCATGTTCGGCGCGCTGAAGACCCTGCGCGAGCAGATGGGTGACAAGCAGGCGAACGATGCGGCGGACAGGCGGTTCCATCTGTCGATCGCCGAGGCGACCGGCAACACGGTTTTGCTGCGCATGGTGACCGCGATGTGGGATAGCGCGCGCGCGGACCCGTTGTGGCACAAGATCGAGGAGCATTTTCATACGCCCGAGCTGCGCGCGGCGTCGCAGGAAGATCATCAGCGGATCTTTACCGCGATCATGCGTCGCGAACCGGAGGCGGCACGCGCCGCGATGCGGGATCATCTGACGCGGGTGATCGGCGAGTTCACGCAGGCATGGCGTTAGGGCGTCCGCCCGCCGGGTGCTCGGCGAGCGGAATGATCGCGTCGTCGCATCGGTCTCGTTGGTTTCGCGTGGACGGCAGCGGGCGACAACCGGACCTGCTGCGTCCCATGAGCCGGGTGGTGGGCGAGCGGATCGAACCGCACCGCCGCATCATCGCGATGCCGCCGGCCTCGCGGCGATAGCCTGAGCCGCGATTTCCCATCGGCGATCGATCGTCTTGCCGGGGACGGAGACGGCTTTACGCCGCGTCCGGCGGCCAGCTGGGGCGACGCAAACCGCGCACCGGCAGCAACCCGGCATGCATGCCACAATGCGTCGGCAGCGCCGCTTCCCCGTTTCTTCTCCCGCCGTGCCACCGGAGGTATCCAAGATGAATCGACTCGCCGTCGCATGCCTGGCCACGCTGTTGACCGTGAGCGCCGTCGCGCACGCCCAGACCGCGCCTCCGGACGCGGCGGCGCCCCCGGCAGCGGCCGCGTTCAGTGCGTCGCAATGGAGCGAGGTGCTCGGCGGCGCGTGGCGCCCGGCGGCGAATCGCGCCCGCGACGTCTATCGCCATCCCGAAGCGACGCTGACGTTCTTCGGCTTTCGCCCCGGCGAGACGGTCATCGAGATCGCGCCGTCGCCCGGCTGGTACAGCGAGATCCTGGCGCCGCTGTTGCGCGATAACGGACGCTACATCGCCGCGCAGCAATTGGCGGCGGGCGGGGAAAGCACCGAACTGGCGCGGGCGCTCGCGCAGAAGTTCGCGGCCGATCCGGCGTGCTACGGCGCGGCCTCGATCGTCAGCTACGACGCCAAGGCGCCGACGTTCGGGCCGCCCGGGTCGGCCGATCTGGTGCTGACCTTCCGCAACGTGCACAACTGGACGAAGGCGGGCACGGCCGAGGCGATGTTCAAGGCGTTCTATGCGGTCCTGCGCCCGGGCGGCACGCTGGGCGTGGTCGACCACCGGGCGGCGCCCGGCACGTCGATGGATGCGGCCAACGAGAGCGGTTATCTGCCGGTCGCGTATCTGACGAAACTGGCAACCGATGCCGGCTTCGTGCTCGCCGGCAGCAGCGAGATCAATGCCAACCCGAAGGACGTGAAGCATTATCCGAAGGGCGTCTGGACCTTGCCGCCGACGCTCGCGCTCGGCGAGCAGGACAGGCAGAAATATCTGGCGATCGGCGAGTCGGACCGGATGACGCTGCGCTTCGTCAAGCCGGCCGCGCCGGCGGGGCAATGACGACGTCCGGCGCGAGGGCCGCTGCGCTGTGCCGCGCCGGGCGCGCGCCGTCGGGCGTCGTGGCGAACCCGCCGATGCTCGCGCGAATGGGCGCTGCCGTCCGGTTCCGTGCAGCGAAGCCGAACGGCGCGGCATGAGCGGGCGTGCCGCGACTCCGGAACGCTCGCGTGCCGTCGTCGAGGTTCCGGTCGCGATGCCGAAGGTCCGTCGTCCCCAGGCCGCCGGAACGCCGTTGCCGGAAGGCACGCGTGTTCCGCCGAATCCACCGATGTTCCTGTTTCCGCACGAGGTGCGACCATGATTACCGAAATCGTCTTTTTCAAGCTCATGCCGGACGTCGATCTGCGCACGCTGGTGGAGCGCTATGAGACCACGGCGGTCAAGTGGGCGAACAATCCGGATCTGCTGCACAAGTGGTACCACTATGACGAAGCGACGCACGAAGGCGGCGGCGTCTACATCTGGCGAACCCGCGAGGCGGCCGCCCGGTGGCACGACGCCGAGTACAAGGCGATGGTCGAGCGGGTCTACGGCCATCCGCCCGTGATACGCGTGCTCGACACGCTCGTTCATGTCGATGCCGGGCAAAAGCGGTACGAGATCGTCGACAAGACACGTTGACGGTTGCACGGCTGCACGGTTGCGCCACCCCGTCGTCTCGGGTAGCAAGCACGCACGGCTCGCGAAGCGGCGTGATCGGCGGAACGGTCGGCTGGGTCGCGGCCGTCTTCGAGTGCGGCCGCCCGCGATCGGTCGGCCGCCCCCGGCGGCGACGGCTGCCGGAGCCGCCCGGTGAGGTAACGACGCGCATCGATGTCGTTGATGCTTGCCGGCGGACGCAGCCGGAGGATCGGCGGCGAGCGATGCATGGACGCATGCGCGGCGCGGACGCCGCAACGGCCATCGCCGGAGGACGCGCGACGGCCGTCGGAGTCGACCACGCAGCCCCTGCCGTCAGAGTGCCAATACGATCCGGCCGCCCGCTGCCCGCGAGCAGCAGCTCATCATCTTCACGTTCGCCTCTCGTTCGCCGCGCGTCAGCACCCTGTCCCGGTGGTCGACGTCGCCGGCGATGACGCGCACCTCGCAGGAGCCGCACAGGCCTTCCTCGCAATCGCTCTGGACGTCGATGTTGGCGGCGCGCAGCGCGGCCAGCAGCGTCTGATTCGCCGCCACGCCGATCACCACGCCGGAGTCGCTGAGTTCGACTTCGAACGCGTGCTCGTGCCCGGGATTCGGCGCGCGCACCGTCGACGTGAAATGTTCGACCCTGAGCGTATCGTCGGGCCACGCCGCCGCGCACGATTGCAGCGCCGCGAGCATCCGTTCCGGGCCGCACGCATAGACTTGCGTGCCGGCTGTCACGGGCAACGCGCCGAAGTCGTTGCGCCGGCCTTCGTCGGACGCATGGACGTGAAGCCGTTCGCCGTGCAGCGCCGCGAGTTCGTCGAGCAGCGCCATCGAGGCGCGCGTGCGTCCGCTGTAATGCAGGGCGTAGTCCATCCCGCGCGATCTCGCTTCGCGCGCCATCGCGCTGATCGGCGTGATGCCGATTCCGCCCGCCACGAAGATCGCCTTGCGGGCGCGTTCGTCGAGCCGGAAGTGATTGCGCGGGCCGCGGATGTTCAAGCGGTCGCCGGCTTTCACGTGCCGGTGGATCCACGACGAGCCGCCCCGGCCCTCGCGCGCCAGCAGCACGGCAATGTCGAAGCCGTGCCGGTCGGCCGGATCCCCGCACAGCGAATACTGTCGCGACAGCCCCGTCTCGCCGCATTCGATGTCGATGTGCGAGCCCGGCGACCAGCGCGGCATCGCGCCGCCGTCCGGCGCGACCAGCCTCACGCGGAGGACGCCGTCGGCCGCGCGGCTCACGCTCGCCACGACGACCGGCCTGCCGGCCGCGTGCGCCGGGGGCTCGCCGATCCGCACGGGCGTCCGGGCATGCAGCAGCTCGGGGTGGCGGCGCTCCGGGTTCGCCGCCGGCTCCCATTCCACCCACACATGCTCGGGCCCCCGGAACGACGTGTTCGGCAGATAGGTGAAGCGCTGCTCGGACAGCCTCATGTGCGGCAGGCGCCGCGTGAATTCCTCCAGGAAGATCTGCAGCTCCATCCGCGCGAGATTCTTCCCCATGCATTGATGCGAACCGTATCCGAAGGTCAGCTGGTCGCCGGCATTCTCCCGGTGGATGTCGAAGCGGTCCGCATCGGCGAAGTGGCGCTCGTCGCGATTGGCCGACGAGGTGACGATGAGCAGCCGCGAGCCGGCGGGCAGGTCGACATCGCCCACCCGGGTGTCCCGCGTCGTGAGCCGGCGCCAGGCCGCGATCGATCCGTCGTGGCGAAGGCATTCCTCGACGGCGCCGGGGATCAGGCGCGGGTCGTCGCAGAGCGCCCGCCACGCGTCGGGGTGCAGCAGCAGCTTGAGCGCGTTCGCGGCCGCGTTCGCCGTGGTCTCGTGCGCCGCGACGATGCCCGCCATCATCATCGAATGCAGATAGGAATCGGTGACGATGTCCGGATGCGCGCGCTGCTGGCGGATGCCGTACTGCATCCAGCCCGGCCCGGACGGATCCCGCCGCATCCGGTCGAGCACCTGTCCGGCGAACTGCCAGAACCGGCCCACCGCGTGCGCGACCTCGACCTGCTGATCCGGCCCGGGCCTGCCCCACGTGTTGACGGTGTGCGCGATCGAATACCGGCGCAGCGTGTCCATGTCCTCCTCCGGGATGCCGAGGAAGTGCAGCGCGACGGTGAGCGGAACCTCCCACAGTATCCGGTCGACGAGATCGGCCCGGCCGTCGTCGATGAAGCGGTCGACGTATTCGCGCACGAGCCGGCGCACCAGGGGTTCGTGGCGTTTCAGGTGGTCCGGCGTGAAGGGCTCCATCAGGAGCCGGCGGCGCGGCATGTGCGCGGGCTCGTCCTCGTTGACGAGCGTCCGGTTCATCGCATAGCCGTACGACGCGAGCACGCGATTGGCCTCGGGGCCGGTCGGCGTGATCTTTTCGAGCGCGATGGACGGGCTGAACGTGAGGTTGTCGCGGAAGATCGCCTTGATGTCGTCGTAGCGCGTCACGACCCAGTAGCCGAGCGCCGGGCTGTAGAACACCGGTTCCTGCTCGCGGGACCAGCGGACGTACTCGGGCGGATTCTGCTGGTAGCCGTCCCCGAACGGATCGAATTGCGCGGCGCGCGCGCTGACGGGGCAGCCGGTCGGCCCGTGCTGACCGGTGGGCGAGCCGGACCGGAGGGGGCAGGCGGACGGCGCGGGAAGCGGGCTGGGGTCGGTCACGGCGGAACCTCGAATCCGGAGGGGACATGCGCATCACTATAGGGCGCATTGCATCGGCGAGCGCGCCGGTCGGGGGCGCGCCCGGTCGCGCGTCTACGTCGGCCCGCGGGCAGGACGAAGCGCGGGCCGACGGCCGGTCACGACCGCGGCTTGCGTTCCGTCGCCTTGTCCATGCGTCGCAGGGCTTCCGACACCTCGTTCCTGAACCGGACCAGCGCCGCGCTTTCCGGCGCCGGCGGCTGCACCGCCGCCCACAGCATCTCGATCAGCTGCGCCGCGGTTGTTTCGGTATCCAGCTTTCTGCGCCCCAGGATCGCATCCCACAGCACATGCTCCATCGGCCCGAACACGAGCGACCTCAGCAGACTGAGCGGCATATCGGTGCGCACCTGGCCGGCCGCCTGCCCGCGCGCCAGCACCTCCATCAGCGGCGCGGTGTAGCGCCGCTGCAGTTCCGTCAGCTCGTCGCTCAACGCGTGCTGCTTGGCCCGTCCCTCGGACAGCACGAGCGCGCACAGGCCGGTGCCGTTCACCAGCATCAGGCGCAGATGCGTGCGCACGATGAATGCGAACTGCTGGTCCACCGGCGCGTCGTGCGGCATCCCGTCCTCGAATGCCGCGATGATTTCGTCGTACCAATCCGCGATCACCCGCGCGCACAGCTCCCGCTTGCCGCGAAAGTAGCTGAACACGGTGGCCTCGGAGACTCCGACCCGCTGCGCGATCTCCGCCGCCGTCGCGTGTTCGTAACCCTTTTCCGCGAAAACGTCGCGCCCGGCGCGCAGGATGTCCTGCACGCGCTGCTGGGATTTCCGGCTTGCCGGCGCTCGCGGATGATCGGCGCGGCCGGCCTTCGGAGGAGCGGTCATGGTTTTACTGCCTGCTTGCGTACCTGTCATGTCGGCATGATATCTGAGTGTCACTCAAAAAACTATTGACGACACCCCATGCCAAGCGCCAAACTAGCCGAAATTTTCCGCAAAATGTTGCAATGAATTGGCGAAACGTGTGATTTTGAGCAAAACTCAGAAATCGACACGTTTCCGGACTTTCTGGAGACGGAGGAGACATGATCAACCTGCCCGGCGTGCAATTCATGCTCGGTGAAGACATCGAGATGCTGCGCGACGCGATCGCGCACTTCGCGGCGAAGGAAATCGCGCCGCGCGCGGCCGAGATCGACCGCACCGACCAGTTCCCGATGGATCTCTGGCGCAAGTTCGGCGATCTCGGCGTGCTCGGCATGACGGTTGCGGAGGAGTACGGCGGCGCGAACCTCGGCTATACCGCGCACATGGTCGCGATGGAGGAAATCTCGCGCGCGTCGGCGTCGGTCGGCTTGTCCTACGGCGCGCATTCGAATCTGTGCGTCAACCAGATCCATCGCAACGGCAGCGAAGCGCAGAAGCGCAAGTATCTGCCCGGGCTGGTGTCCGGCGAGCACGTGGGCGCGCTCGCGATGAGCGAGCCGAATGCCGGCTCCGACGTCGTCAGCATGAAGCTGCGCGCGGACAAGCGCGGCGACCGCTACGTGCTGAACGGCACCAAGATGTGGATCACCAACGGCCCGGATTGCGACACGCTGGTCGTCTACGCGAAGACCGAGCCCGAAGCCGGCGCGCGCGGCATCACCGCGTTCATCGTCGAGAAGGGCATGCAGGGCTTCTCGGTCGCGCAGAAGCTCGACAAGCTCGGCATGCGCGGTTCGCACACGGGCGAACTGGTGTTCCAGGACGTCGAAGTGCCGGAGGAGAACATCCTCGGCGAACTGAACGGCGGCGTGAAGGTGCTGATGAGCGGCCTCGACTACGAGCGCGCCGTGCTCTCGGGCGGCCCGACCGGCATCATGGCCGCGTGCCTCGACGCGGTCGTGCCGTATATCCACGACCGCAAGCAGTTCGGCCAGTCGATCGGCGAATTCCAGCTGATCCAGGGCAAGGTCGCTGACATGTACACCACCTTCCAGGCCTGCCGCGCGTATCTGTACGCCGTGGGCCGCCATCTCGACTCGATTTCGAGCGGCCATGTGCGCCAGGTGCGCAAGGACTGCGCGGGCGTGATCCTCTATACCGCCGAGAAAGCCACGTGGATGGCGGGCGAGGCGATCCAGATCATGGGCGGCAACGGCTACATCAACGAGTTTCCGGTCGGCCGCCTGTGGCGCGACGCGAAGCTCTACGAGATCGGCGCCGGCACGAGCGAGATCCGCCGGATGCTGATCGGCCGCGAGCTGTTCGCGGAAACCGCCTGAGTCCGCCGCGGAGCCTGCACGCATGCCGATCATCGAATCCAAGCTGAACCCGCGTTCCGAGGAGCTCCGCGCGAATGCCGCGGCGCTCGAAGCCGTCGTCGCCGATCTGCGCGCGAAAATCGACCAGCTCGCGCAAGGCGGCGGCCGGGCCGCCCGCGACAAGCATCTGTCGCGCGGCAAGCTGCTGCCGCGCGACCGGATCGCGCAACTGCTCGATCCGGGCACGCCGTTCCTCGAACTGTCGCAGCTCGCGGCGTTCGGCATGTACAACGACGATGCGCCGGGCGCCGGCGTGATCACCGGAATCGGCCGGATCGCCGGCCGCGAATGCGTGATCGTCTGCAACGACGCGACGGTGAAGGGCGGCACCTACTACCCGATCACGGTGAAGAAGCACGTTCGCGCGCAGGAGATCGCGGCGGAGAACCGCCTGCCGTGCGTGTACCTCGTCGACTCGGGCGGCGCGAACCTGCCGAACCAGGACGACGTGTTTCCCGATCGCGATCACTTCGGCCGGATCTTCTTCAACCAGGCGACGATGTCGGCGGCCGGCATCGCGCAGATCGCGGTGGTGATGGGGTCGTGTACCGCGGGCGGCGCGTATGTGCCGGCGATGAGCGACGAATCGATCATCGTCAGGAATCAGGGCACGATTTTTCTGGGCGGCCCGCCGCTCGTGAAGGCGGCCACCGGCGAGGAAGTGAGCGCGGAGGATCTCGGCGGCGGCGACGTGCATACGCGCTTGTCCGGCGTCGTCGATCATCTCGCGCAGAACGATCCGCACGCGCTGTCGATCGCGCGCGGCATCGTCGGCAACCTGGGCGGCCGGGCGGTCGCGCCGCTCGCGCTGCGCGAGCCGCTGCCGCCGCGCTACGACGCGAAGAGCCTGTACGGCGTGATTCCGGCCGACACCCGCAAGCCGTTCGACGTGCGCGAGGTGATCGCGCGGATCGTCGACGATTCCGCGTTCGACGAATTCAAGGCGCGCTTCGGCACGACGCTGGTGACGGGCTTCGCGCATATCTGGGGGCACCCGGTCGGGATCGTCGCGAATAACGGCATCCTGTTTTCCGAATCGGCGGTGAAGGGCGCGCATTTCATCGAGCTGTGCTGCCAGCGCAAGATTCCGCTCGTGTTTCTGCAGAACATCACCGGGTTCATGGTCGGCCGCAAATACGAGAACGAAGGGATCGCGCGCCACGGCGCGAAGATGGTGACCGCGGTGGCGACGGCGAAGGTGCCGAAGTTCACGGTGATCATCGGCGGCTCGTTCGGCGCGGGCAACTACGGCATGTGCGGCCGCGCGTATTCGCCGCGCTTCCTGTGGATGTGGCCGAACGCCCGCATTTCGGTGATGGGCGGCGAGCAGGCGGCGTCGGTGCTGGCGACGGTGCGCCGCGACGGCATCGAGGCGAAGGGCGGCGCGTGGTCGGCGGAGGACGAGGAAGCGTTCAAGCAGCCGATCCGCGACCAGTACGAGCGCCAGGGTCATCCGTATTACGCGAGCGCGCGCCTGTGGGACGACGGCGTGATCGATCCGGCCCAGACCCGCGACGTGCTCGGCCTCGGCCTGGCCGCCGCGATGAACGCGCCGATCGAGGACACGCGTTTCGGCGTGTTCCGGATGTAAGCCTTGCATGAGACCGGGCCGGTGCCGACGCGCCCGCCCCGGTCGACAGGAGTCGACGATGCGCTACGAAACAATCGAAGTCACCGACGACGGCCGCATCGCGACCGTCATGCTCGCGCGCCCCGACGTGCGCAACGCGTTCAACGAAACGATGATCGCCGAGCTGACGGCCGCGTTCGGTGGCTTCGACGCGAACGAGGCGATCCGCGCGGTCGTGCTCGCGTCGAAAGGCCCGGCGTTCTGCGCGGGCGCGGACCTGAACTGGATGAAGAAGATGGCCGGCTTCTCGGACGACGAGAACCGCGCCGACGCACGCCTGCTCGCGCGGATGCTCGAGGCGATCTACCGCTGCGGCAAGCCGGTGATCGCGCGCGTGCACGGCGATGCATACGCCGGCGGGGTGGGGCTCGTCGCGGCCTGCGACATCGCGATCGCGGCCGATACCGTGAAATTCTGCCTGTCCGAGGCGCGGCTCGGCCTGATCCCCGCGACCATCGCGCCCTACGTGATCCGCGCGATGGGCGAGCGGGCGGCGCGCCGCTACTTCGCGAGCGCCGAGGTATTCGATGCCGCGAAGGCCGCGCAGTTGGGCTTCGTCCACGAGACGGTGCCGGCCGACATCCTCGACGCGACGATCGCGAAGCTGACCGACGCGCTGCGCGCGAACGGTCCGCAGGCGGTGCGCGCATGCAAGGCGCTGGTCAGGGATGTCGCGGGCCGTGCGCTCGACGACGCGCTGATCGAGCAGACGGCCGACTGGATCGCGCGGACCCGCGCCGGCGCCGAGGCCCGCGAAGGCGTGGCCGCCTTTCTGGAAAAACGCCCGCCCGCATGGCGCGGGTAGCAACGGCCGCCGGCCGGAGGCGCCCGCGCGGCGCCGCCGCGCCGGCTCGACGAATTCGTGTGGGTTCCCCCTGTTTCCTGACCAAACCATGTTCGACAAGATCCTGATCGCCAACCGCGGTGAAATCGCCTGCCGGGTCGCCGCTACCTGCAAACGTCTCGGCATCGCGAGCGTCGCGGTCTACTCGGACGCCGACGCGAACGCGAAACACGTCGCCGCGTGCGACGAGGCCGTCCATATCGGCGCGTCTGCCGCCGCCGACAGCTACCTGCGAATCGAGCGCATCATCGACGCGGCGCGCGCGACCGGCGCGCAGGCGATCCATCCGGGCTACGGTTTCCTGTCGGAGAACGAGGATTTCGCGCATGCCTGCGAGGCGGCCGGCATCGTGTTCATCGGCCCGCCGGTCGAAGCGATCGCGGCGATGGGCTCGAAGGCCGCCGCGAAGGCGCTGATGCACGCGGCCGCCGTGCCGCTCGTGCCCGGCTATCACGGCGACGATCAGGACGCCGCGCTGCTGCAGCGCGAAGCCGACGCGATCGGCTACCCGGTGCTGCTGAAGGCGAGCGCCGGCGGCGGCGGCAAGGGGATGCGGGTCGTGGAGCAGTCGGCCGATTTTCCGGCGGCGTTGGCGTCGTGCCAGCGCGAGGCGGCCAGCAGCTTCGGCAACGATCGCGTGCTGATCGAGAAGTACCTGCAGCGGCCGCGCCACGTCGAAGTGCAGGTGTTCGGCGACCGGCTCGGCAACACGGTTTATCTGTTCGACCGCGACTGCTCGGTGCAGCGCCGCCACCAGAAGGTGCTGGAAGAGGCGCCCGCGCCCGGCCTGCCCGACGCGCAGCGGCAGGCGATGGGCGAGGCCGCGGTCGCGGCGGCGCGCGCGGTCGGCTATGTCGGCGCGGGTACCGTCGAGTTCATCATGACGGGCGACGCGTTCTACTTCATGGAAATGAACACGCGTTTGCAGGTCGAGCATCCGGTCACCGAAATGGTGACGGGGCTCGATCTCGTCGAATGGCAGCTGCGGGTGGCGGCGGGCGAGCCGCTGCCGCTGCGCCAGGATGCCCTCCGGGTGCGCGGCCATGCGATCGAAGCGCGGCTCTATGCGGAAAACCCGGCGCGCGGCTTTCTGCCGTCGACCGGCCGGCTGAAGCATCTGCGGTTGCCGGAAGGTGTCGAATTCGCGCTCGGCGCGCCGGTGCGGATCGACAGCGGCGTGCGCGAAGGCGACGCGATCACGCCGTTCTACGATCCGATGATCGCGAAGCTGATCGCGCACGGCGCCGATCGCGCGCAAGCGCTGGCACGGATGCTACGGGCGCTGCGCGACTGCGAGGTGGTCGGACTGCACACCAACGCGGAATTCCTGCAACGGATCGTCGAGAGCCGGCCGTTCGCCGAAGCCGATCTGGATACCGGGCTGATCGAGCGCCATCACGATGCGCTGTTCGCGCCGCGGCCGAAGCCGCGCGCGGCGCTCGGCCTGGCGTGCGCCGCGCTGCTGGCGCGCGAGCGCGCGGCGGTGGGCGGGCCGGCGTCCCCGTGGGGCGGGCTGTCGAACTGGCGGCTGAACGCCGGCTATCGCCGCAGCCTCGAATGGCGCGCCGACGACGAACCGGCGCCGCTCGCCGTGCGCTACGCGGACGAGCGCGGCGCGCAGTCGCTCGCGATCGGCGACGGGGCGGACGAGCCGTTCGCCTGGACGCGCGGACCGGGCCCGCTCGACTACGAGGTGACGCTGAACGGCGTGCGGACCGGGGGCCGGGTCCACGTCGACGGCGACGTGTTCCATGTGTTCGCCCAGGGCGCGGCGCAGCGCTTCGAGTGGCGCAACCTGCTCGCGCATGCGGCCGACGAGGAGGAAGGCGAAGGCCGGCTGACCGCGCCGATGCCGGGCAAGGTGATCGCGGTGCTGGTCGAACCGGGGCAGCGGGTCGAGCAGGGCGCGCCGCTGATCGTGATGGAGGCGATGAAGATGGAACACACGATCGGCGCGCCGGCGGCGGGTGTCGTCGGCGAGGTGCTGTACGCGGTCGGCGACCAGGTCGCCGACGGCGCGCAACTGCTGATCGTGAACCCGGCTTGACGGATGCGCAGTGGGGACTAACCTTAACCATATCTGACAGTTCGGTCATATGATGTCGGCTAGACTCAAAATTCGGGGCGCGCCGCGCGGGCGGTAGGATACGGGACGCAACACGCCGGTAGCGCGCTACACTGCGACTTCCAACCTCCCTCCGGCACATAATGACGCCCCCTGTCGATTTGAACGGCCTGCGTATCGGCATCACGATCGGCCTTCGCGAGTCGAACGAAAGCCTTTGGATCAACGGCATCAAGCAGAATGCGCTGTTTCTTGCCAAGCTTCTGATGAAGTCGTCGCGCGGCTACCGCGTGACGATCGTCAACACCACCGATGTCGCGCTGACCGACGCGCTGCCCTGGGACCGCCGTATCTTCGATACCCAATCCTTCACGGACATGAAGGATTCGCTCGACGTGCTGATCGAGCTGGGCGGCCAGATCGACGGCGAACAGACCGCCTACCTGAAGGCGCGCGGCGTCAAGATCGTCAGCTACTGCTGCGGCTTCGAGTACATCCACGCCACCCAGTCGATCCTGTTCGGCCGCCGGATGTGGGACACGCTGTTCATCAACCGCGGCTACGACGAGGTGTGGGCGATTCCGCAGATCGCGCCGTCGTCGCTGCCGTTCCTGCAGTCGCTGCGGCGCGCGCCGGGCCGCGTGGTGCCGTTCGTCTGGGATCCGATGTTCCTGACCGAGCGTACCCGCCTGATGGCCGAGCACGGCGAATACCGGCCGAGCGGCAAGCGCGCGAAGCGCCTGACGATCATGGAGCCGAACCACGACGTCGTGAAGTTCTGCGTGTATCCGATGCTGATCATCGACGAGGTGTATCGCCGCGATCCCGATGCGATCGCGTTCACGCACGTGACCAACGCCGAGCGCCTCGCGCACGAAAGTCCCGAATTCGTGATGCTGATGAACTACCTGGAGATCGTGCGCGCGAGCAAGGCGAGCTTCGTCGGCCGCTTCGACACGCCCGCGTTCCTCACCGAATTCACCGACATCGTGGTGTCCCATCAATGGGAGAACCCGCTCAACTATTTCTATTTCGACGTCTGCTGGCAAGGCTACCCGCTGGTTCACAACGCGCATCTCGTACCCGATCTCGGCTACTACTATCCGGAGAACGACGTGCTGACCGGCGCGGAAGTGCTGACGCGCGTGCTCGACGAACACGACGACGACTGGGAAGGCTATACCGCGCGCCAGCGCGGGCTGCTGCGCCGCTATACGTCCAAGAATCCGGCGCTGGTGGCGGAATACGACACGCTGCTCGCGAACCTGGTCAACGGCAGCCGGCAGTAACGCGGGCGCCGCCCCCGGAGGGCGGCCGGCGGCCTCTCATGACAAACGGGCCGGAACGCATGATCGCCATGCGTTCCGGCCCGTTTGTCATGGTGCCGGGGTGCCGCGTGCGCGGCGGCGGACCGCCTACTGGCTGGCGGCGCCCGGCAGCGGCCCCTGCGTCTGGCGCGGCACGTAGCCGGTCAGGCGCCATTTGCCGTCGTCCTCGAGCCGGAAGCTCAGCTTTTCATAGGCGATCTTGCCGGTGGACAGCGTGGTCGCGTAGTCGACGTTCGCGTACAGCCCGTCCGGCACGGTCTTCGAATTCGAGAACTGGATGCGCGTGACGGCTGCCCAGCCGCGCTGCGTGACCGCGCCGAGCGACTGGCGCGCCTGCTGGGTTTCGGTGACGAACTGCTGCTGCGTGACCTTGCTCTTCACGAACGGCGAGACGCCGTTCCAGACGTCGCCGAAGCGGCCGGCGTCGAGCTGCTGGACGATGCGGTCGGCGTCGCCGATCAGTTCGTCCGCCGAGGTGCCGGATTGCGCGTGGGCCAGTGTGGCGGCCGCCGCGACGATGCTTGCGACGGTCCATTGGGCGAAACGATGCTTCATGGGGCCTCCTCGTGGCGGGTGATGGATTCGTTCAGCGGTACAGCACGGCGAGCGCATCGGTATAGGCCGTCACGTTGTCCGGATTGTAGATGCTGACGGAGTCGAGCAGGCGCTTCGAGTGTTCGCGGTACGCGTCGAGATTCGCGTCGTGCTCATGGAACGCCTTGAGCAGCTGCCGCCCGCCTTCCTGGCAGTCGAAGTCGGGATAGTAGTAGCCGCACGGGCCCAGATACGGCGAGTTGTGGATCAGCGGGTAATCGCCGTACAGCAGCTCGTAGTACAGGTAGTTCTGCGCGTTTTCCCACGTGTGCGACACCACCGCGTCGCCGTGCGCCGCCATGAATTCGTAGATCGCGAAGCGGCCCTCGAACGTCGTCAGGCTGTGGTTCACGATGTCGAGGCTGCGCGCGAAATTGACGAAGGTCGTGTGGTCCTTCATGTGCAGCGTGTTGCACACGCGGACGAATTCGACGAACGACGGCTCGGCCCGGTACGCTTCCTCGGTCACCAGCATCGGGACGATGCTGGTCTTCACCATGCAGATGTTCGGCTCGTACATCGTCACGCGCCAGCGCTTCCTGCCCGGCCGGTAGCCGTACACGAGCCCTTCGCCCAGCGTGGCGCGGGCCTTGTCGAACAGCATCGGGTGCCAGATGTGCGGGACGATCGTCACCGGGCAGCGCAGGCCGGTTTCCAGGTAGTGCAGGCACGAGTGCTCGAATTCGGGAATCGTCCAGACGCCGTCGTAGGTCGCGCCCGAGAACAGGAAGCCGGACGGCTTCTTGAAGATCGCGCGCTCGATGTCGATCACGTAGTCGTTGCCGACCCGCATCGTCACGACCTTGCCGCCACGGGAGCGGTAGGCGGCGATCCAGTCGGCGTTGAACTGCGCGCTCATCTCGATCAGCACGTCGCAGCGCTCCATCGCCTCGTCCATCGACAGCAGCGGCACGTTCCATTCGCCGAGCATCAACTGGGGATCGGCGGCGTCGGAGCCGCCGTTCACCATCACGGCTTCGGCGACGAGCGGCGATTGGCGCAGCAGCAGCACGAGCAGCAGGCAGTTCTGGAAAATCCCGTTTTCCCACAGCGACTGGCCGGCGCCGCGCACGAACAGCGACACGCCGACGACGAGACGCTTGCCGCCGTTCTGCGCGTCGCGGGCGGGGGTTTCGGTCATGCGAGGTCTCCGGGGGAAAAGGGCTCAGGCATACAGACGCGTGACGAACGCGTCGATATTCTTGCGGTTGTCGACCGACACGTCTTGCAGCAGGGCATGGGCTTTCCGGCGATAGTCGTCGAGGTGGGCGTCGTGATGCTTCCACGCGTCCAGCAGCACGCGGCCGCCGGCGGCGGAATCGAACGTCGGGTAATAGTATCCCGCATCGCCCAGCAGGTTCGAGTTGTGCACGAGCGGATAGCCGCCGTACAGCACGTCGTAGTACAGATAGTTCTGTGGATTTTCCCAATGATGGGAGATGACCGCGTCGGCGTGCTGCGCCATGAACGACGGCAGGTCGATGCGCGGCTCGAAGGTGGCCTTGTGCTGGCGGACCAGATCCAGGCTGTTCGCGAAGTGCACGAAGGTCGGATGCTCCTTCAGGTGCAGCGCGTTGACGACGAACAGGTGTTCGACCGCATCCGGCTGCGCGCGGTAGAGCTCTTCGGCGGCCAGCATCGGATACTGGCAGCTCTTCACCACCGAGATGTTCGGCTCGAGAATCGACAGCCGCCACTTGGCGCGGCCCGGCTGGTAGCCGAAGTGCAGCCCGTGGTCCGCCAGTTCCCGATTGCGGCGGTCGATGAAGTACGGCGACCAGATGTGCGGGATCGTGTGGACCGGCGCGCGGGTCAGCGTGCGCAGCAGCGGCGCATCGATCTTTTCCGACTTGGGGAGGATCCACACTTCGTCGAACGGGCCGCCGTTGAAGATGTGGCCGGACGGCAGGTCGAACATCGGGGTTTCGCACAGGCCGCTGTAGGTATGGCCGACGAAGCAGACGATCAGCTTCTTGCCGAGCGCCTTCATGTACTTGAGCCAGTCGACCTGGAGCTGCGCGCCCATCTCGATCACGACGTCGAGTTCGTGCGAGACGTCGCGCGGATTGACGAGCGGCACGTCGAGCCCGGCGAAATCGAGCCCGGCCGGCAGGGCGTTGGCGTCGCCGCCGTTCAGGAAGTAAATCGGACCGATCTGGTCCGATTTCTTGAGCAACATCGTCAGGTAGGCGATGTTCTGATGGATGCCGTTTTCCCAGATCGCCTGGCCGTCTCTCGCGAACAGCGAGATGCCGACGGCCAAGCGTTTGTTACGCGGCGGGGTGGAGGTCGATTGAGGTTCGTGTATCACCAACTGTATCCATAACCGGCACCGTAGGCTGTATTGCTGCCTGCAACCCCGACGCCCATCTTGAGAATGCCATTGGTCGTCACGTGGGCGCTGGCACCGAATGCGGTGCCGGTCTGGCCTGCGAATCGCGCCACGCCGACTGCGACGTTGATCGTCTTGCCGGGTTCGACCTGCGGCATCATCGTCAAAGCGGTGACCGCGGCAACCCCTTGGCGCGCCATTGTATCAGTCTGCTGCAGCTGTTGTTGCGTCTGGTTCAACTGGCTGCTCAGGTTGTTGATCGAGGTTTGCTGGCCCGCCATCGACTGCGACACGGAGGTGGACAGCGTGTTCAACTGGTTCAGGTTGACCGCGTCGGTGCCCTGCGTGCCGGCCGCGACGTTGGTGATCTGGCGCTGCTGGGTCGAGCTGCCGACGGACACCACGTTCGAGCGGCCGCCGTCGGTGGAATTGGCGCCGATGGCGACCGAATTCGAGCCGGCGGTGACGGTCGGCTTGTCGGAGCCGGTGCCGTTCATGTCGGCGGCGATCCCGGTCGTGTTGGCCGCGCGGGTCGTGTTGTTGTTGATCGTGGTCGACAGCGACGAGATCTGGTTGTTGATGTTGGTCACGCCCGACGACAGCGATGCGACATTGCTGTTGGTGGTGCTCAGGCCGGTCGACAGCGAGGTGACGGCGGTCGAGGTCGAGGTCGACAGCGAGGTGACGGTGCTGTTGGTGGTGCTCAGGCCGGTCGACAGCGAGTTGACGGCGGTCGAGGTCNATTGCTGTTGGTGGTGCTCAGGCCGGTCGACAGCGAGGTGACGGCGGTCGAGGTCGAGGTCGACAGCGAGGTGACGGTGCTGTTGGTGGTGCTCAGGCCGGTCGACAGCGAGTTGACGGCGGTCGAGGTCGACGTGGACAGCGAGGTGACGGTGCTGTTGGTGCTGCTCAGTCCGGTGGACAGCGAGTTGATCTGGCTGCCGGCGGTCGAGAGGCCGGTGGACAGCGAGTTGACGGCGGTCGAGGTGGACGTGGACAGCGAGGTCACGTTGTTGTTGGTGGTGCTCAGGCCGGTGGACAGCGAAGCGACGTTGCTGTTGGTGGCGAAGAGCTGGCTGCCGTTGATCGCG